>NZ_JBEZZB010000012.1:0-96851 GCF_040638955.1 Actinoplanes sp. NPDC024001 | reverse complement strand
GCGGCGGGCAGGCGGCCACGCCCACCGAGCCGGCGCCGCCGGCTGAGCCACCCGCTGAGCCGGCCGCACCCGCTGAGCCGGCCGCTCCCCTCACCGAGGCCGAGGTCGACGGCGAGGCGCTCGCCGACGAGATCGACACCGAGCTCGCCGCGCAGGCCGCCACCACCACCCAGGCCGCGCCGAGCCGCGCCGAGCACGACGAGTGGCACGGGATCGTGCTGGTCACCGGCACCGACACCGAGGTCGGCAAGACCATCGCCACCGCCGCCATGGCCGCCGCCGCGCAGGGCGCTGGCCTGCGCGTCGCCGTGATCAAGCCGGGTCAGACCGGGATCGCCACCGGCGCCCCCACCGACGCCGAGGTGGTCACCCGGCTGGCCGGGCCGGCCACCGTCCGCACCCTGGCGGAATACCCCGAGCCGCTCGCCCCGCTCGCCGCCGCCAAGGTGGCCGGGCTGCCCGCGCTGGACCTGTTCGACGTGGTCGACGCGATCCGGGCCGAGGCCGAGAAACACGATCTGGTGCTGGTGGAGGGCGCCGGCGGGCTGCTCGTGCCGATGGGTCTGCGGCCCTCCGGCGAGCCGTGGACCTTCGCCGACCTGGCCACCACACTCGGCGCCCACATGATCGTGGTGGCCCGCGCCGGTCTCGGCACGCTCAATCACACCGCGCTCACTCTGGAAGCGCTGAACCGCCGCGGGGTCCCGGCCCGGGTGATTCTCGGCGCCTGGCCGGCCGAGCCCGAGCTGGTGCACTGGGCCAACCTCGGCGAGCTGGTCCCGCACCTGGTCGGAGCCCTGCCCGCCGGCGCCGGATCGATGGACCCGGGAGTGTTCCGCCGGTCCGCGCCGGGCTGGCTCACCCCGGCCCTGCACGGCGTTCTGGACAATTGGCGCGTCTGGGCAGAAGAGGCGGGCTGACGCCACGCCCGGCACAATTACTGTGCCGGGAGGTGGTCCACATGCAGACTGGCGGCGTGGCTTTCACCCTGACGATCGATTGCGGCGGCGGCGGCATCAAGGGTTCGGTGCTCGACGAGGCCGGCACGATGCGGGCGCACCCGATCCGGGTGCCGACACCGTACCCGTTGCCACCTGACCTGTTCGTCAAGACGCTGGTGAGTCTCGGTGAACAGTTGCCGAACGCCGACCGCGTCACGGTCGGCATGCCGGGGATGATCCGGCACGGGGTGGTGGTGGCGACCCCGCACTACGTGACCCGCAGCGGGCCGCGGACCAAGGTCGACCCGGACCTGGTGGAGGCGTGGCGCGGGTTCGACGCGCGGACCGCGCTGGCCGAGGCGTTCGGCCTGCCGACCCTGGTGCTCAACGACGCCGAGGTGCACGGCGCCGGGGTGGTCGCGGGCACCGGCTGCGAGCTGGTGCTGACCCTCGGCACCGGGCTGGGCTGCGCGCTCTTCGACGGTGGTGAGCTCGCCCCGCACCTGGAGATGTCGCAGGCCCCGGTGCGCTGGGGGATGTCCTACGACACGTACATCGGGGAGCACGAGCGCCGCCGCCTCGGCGACGCGCTCTGGTCCCGCCGGGTCCGCAACGTCATCGAGGGGCTGCGGCCGGTCTTCCTCTGGGACCGTGTCTATCTGGGCGGCGGCAACTCGCGGCTGATCACCCCGACGCAGCTGGCCCGGATGGGCGACGACGTCGTGGTGGTCCCGAACACGGCGGGCATCGTCGGTGGCGTCCGCGCGTGGACGCTGGGCCGTCGCAAATGAGTCGATCAGCCAGGATCTGATCCCCCGTTGGGCCCATCGGCCTGTCGGGTGCACGACAGGGCCAACTAATCCATACATGTAGATGCTTCGCTGCGTGAGATCCACTCACGGGGGAGGTCTACGATCATGTCATCCGCCCATGCCCTTGCGCGCGCCCGGTGGCTTGCCGGGTTCTGCGCGGTTCTCCTGGTCGGGACTCTGGCGCCGCCGGCCGATGTGCCGGCCCGCGCCGAGCCCGCCGAAGTCCCGAAGGTAACCGCCGGCCAGGCCCCGCAGGCCCGGCCGATCCCGGCCGAAGCGGCGCCGAACACCGCGGTGCGCGCCGACCAGCGACCGCCGGTCGTGCCGCCCGCGGTGACCGCCGGCGGTAAAGCCGAGAAGGTCGGCAAGGCCGAGGTCGCCCGCGCCGCGGCCGCCGCGCCGGGCGAGGCCTTCACCGACCTCCTGCTGCGTCCCGGTTTCGTGGTCGGCGACACCTCGCTGGTGACCTACTTCAACCTGAAGGACCAGAGCTTCGAGCGGTGGCGGGTCGATCTCTACGAGACCGGCTCACAGACCCGGCAGGAGTCCGTCGAACTGGGCCGCGACCAGCTGCAGAACAGCAACTGCGGCAAGGTGCGCTCGTTCTGCAAGTCGCTGGGTGCGGCCGAGGGCTGGCAGCTCGACCTGGCGAAGAGCTACTTCGTCACGATCACCGCGCTCTACCCGGACGGCGAGGTGCCGTCGGCGAACTCCGAGGACGCGCAGCCGCGTACCACGATCGACCCGCCGGCGATCCCGGACCGGCAGGCGGCCGGCTGCGGGTGCAGCGTCGCGCTCGGCATGACCGGCGCCAGCCAGGCGACCCGGGCGATCGGGGTGAACACCGGCACCGGCGCCTTCACCCGGACCGAGCAGGACCTCGGGATGCCGTCGTTCGGCGTCCCGTTCATGTCGAGCCGGGCGTACTCGTCGCTCAACACCGGCGCGTCGGCGTTCGGCCCGGGCTGGGCCTGGATCTACGACATGAAGATCACCGCCGTGGACGGCGGTGTCCTGGTCCGGGCCGAGGACGGTTCGGACACGCTGTTCAAGGCCGACGGCGACGGATACGTCCGCCCGCCGGGCGTACGGTCCACGCTGCGCAAGGCGGGTGCCGGCTGGGAGCTGGTCACCCAGAAGAACATCGTGTACGCGTTCGACGCGCAGGGCCGGCTCACCTCGATCCTCAACCCGCGTGGAGTGGGTCTACGGTTCGCCCACACCGACACGGCGATCACGGTGACCGACGCGTCCGGCCACTCGGCGCTGGTCAAGCTCGCCGGCGGGCTGATCCAGTCGATCTCGCTGCCGGACGGCCGCAAGACCCTGTACTTCTACACCGACGGCCGGCTCACCAAGGTCGCGGACGCGACCGGCGCGTTCTGGCAGTACCGGTACGACGCGGCCGGGCTGCTCACCAAGGTGATCGACCCGTACCTGGTGACCACGCTGACCAACGAGTACGCCGCGAACGGCCGGGTCGCCCGCCAGCTCGACGCGCTCGGTGCCGCCACGACGTTCGTGTGGGACGCCGCCAAGCAGGAGACGGCGACCACCGACGCGGACAACGTGATCGTCTGGGACGGCTACAAGGGCAACGTGCTGCTCTACTCGCAGCGCGGCAACGGCGACACCAACAGCCACCGGTACGACGGCACCCTGAACCGCAACCTGGTGGTCAACGGCAACCAGAACCAGCACGAGTCCCGCTACGACGCGGCCGGCAACCTGATCGAGCAGGTCGCCCCGGGCCGCAAGTTCAGCGAGAAGACCCAGTACGACGCGCGCAACAACCCGACCACCCACGTCGACGCCGACGGCCAGACGTGGAAGGACGAGTACAACGAGTTCGACGAGCTGGTGAAGTCGACCGACCCCGAGGGTCACTCGATCACTTACGCCTACGACAGCCGCGGGCTGCCGCTGACCGTCACCGACCAGCGCGGCAAGGTGACGCGTTACGAGAACATCCCGGACGGCCAGCTCAACGCGGGCCTGCCCAAGGCGGTCGTCTCCGCGGAGGGCCGGCGGGTCGAGTACGGCTACGACAGGGTCGGCCGGAAGGTCACGGTGACCGATCCGCGCGGGACGGTGGCCGGCGCGAAGCCGCAGAACTACACCACCCGCACCGCGTACGACGAGCTGGACCGTCCCGTCGCGGTGTACTTCCCGGGTAAGAGCCGGCCGCAGACGAGTGAGTACGACCTGGCCGGCCGCCTCCGGAAGACCACCACCCCGGGCGGGGTCAGTGTCACGCACGCCTACCTGAACAACGGACTGCTGAGGGCGACCTACGAGGCGCGCCGCACGATGGTGTTCACGTACACCGCCGCCGGCCGCCGGTTGACCGCGGCGGTCGACATGAAGCACCAGCCCGACCTGGTCACCAGCTGGGCGTACAACGCCAAGGGCCTGGTCGAGTCGACCACCTCGCCGCGCGGCAACGTGCCGGGCGCCACCAAGGCCGACTTCACCACCAGCTTCATCTACGACAACAACGACAACGTGATCCAGATCCGCCGGCCCTATCCGGGCGGCCAGGTGCTGGTCCGCGATGTCAAGGTCGACGACCTGGACCGCACCGTCGAGAAGGTGGACGAGCTCGGCGGCACCTCCCGGTTCGACCGCCAGAACAGCGGCCTGGTCCGCGGCACCAGTGACAATCTCGGCCGGACCACCGGAATGTCGTACGACAAGGCCGGACGGCAGACCGGGATCACCGACGCCGGCGGCGCGCAGACCAAGACCGAGTACGACCCGGCCGGTAACAAGATCAAGCAGATCTCGGCGACCGGTGGGATCACCACCTACGAGTACACCGACGACGGATTCCTCGCCTCGGTGACCGAACCGCGCGGCAACGTCGCCGGGGCCGACAAGGAGCGCTTCACCGCGCACTTCGAGTACGACCTCGCCGGCAACCAGGTGAAGAGCATCGACGCGCTGAACAACGTCAGCACAGCGAGATACGACGCGCTGAACCGGCTGGTGTCGAGCACCGACGCGAACAAGCACACCACCCACTACACCTACAACGACGACGACCAGGCCCGGACGGTGACGGCTCCGAACGCCGAGTTCGACGCCGACGACCCGGAGGAGCAGTCCACCCTCTACACGTACGGCGAGGACGGCGCGCTCACCTCGATCCGGGACCCGCGTGGCAACCGAACCGTCATCGAGTACGACGAGGCCGGTCGGCTGATCCGCAGCACCGACCCGAACGAGCGCACCACCTACGCGAAGTACGACGCGGACGGCAACCGCACGCACACGTTCACCCTCGGCGACGACGACGAGCTCGACGACCTGAGCGACAAGGAGCTCGCCAAGCGCACCATCGTCGACGAGTACGACATCGTCGGCCGGCTGTCGAAGCGGACACTCGGCACCGGCGGCCCGGTCCACCAGTGGACCTACGACGCCAAGGACCGGGTCGCCTCGTACGGTGACCCGACCGGCGCCCGGGACGTCACCTACGACGACGAGGACCAGATCAAGACGGTCACCCGGAGGGAAGCCGGCCGGCCGAACGAGGTCTTCGCGTACGACTACGACAAGCGGGGCAACGTCACCGACCGGAAGTACCCGGACGGCACCGTCGTGTCGTACGGCTACGACGCGGCGAGCCGGATCACCTCGCTCACCGCGCAGGGCGGCTCGGCCGGCGCGAACGGGGCGTCGTGGAGCTTCGGCTACGACGTGGCCGGCCGCCGGACCACGACCACGCTGCCCGCGGCCACCGGCCTGACCGAGAACCGCAGCTACGACGACGCCGGACGGCTGGTCGCGATCGGCACCGAGCGCACCGGCGATCCGGTGCCCGGGGTGCAGGACCCGGTCTCCCGCTACGACCTGACCCTCGACCCGGTCGGCAACCCCAGCCGGGTGATCACCACGCGGGGCGGTGTCGCCGAGTCGGTGGCTTACGCGTACGACGAGGCGGACCAGATCACGTCGGCCTGCTACGCCGTCGCGTCCTGCACCGACAGGAACGCCAAGCCGGCCGGCCGGATCGACTACCGGTACGACCTGGTCGGTAACCGGACCAAGCAGATCCGCACCGGCACGGCCGGCAACGACGTCACCGAGTACGAGTACGACGACGCCAACCAGCTCGTCGAGGAGGAGGTCGAGGGCCCCGGACACGAGCGGGAGACCGAGTACGCGTACGACGCCCGCGGCAACCAGATCAAGGCCGGCGGTGACCGGTTCGAGTACAACCTGGACAACAGCCTGGCGAAGGCGACCCTCGCGTCGGGGCACAGCACCACGTTCAACTACGACGCCACCGGGTTGCGGGTCTCGTCCACCTCGGTCTTCCAGAACAGGTCCGAGACCCAGCGCTGGTCGTGGGACGTCGCCGGAACCCTGCCGCAGATCGCCGTCGACACCGTCGAGAACAGCGCCGGGGCAACCGTCGAGAAGCGTGGCTTCACGTACGGTCCGGACGACGAACCGCTGGCACTGCTCGACCCGGCGAGCGGGGTGCACGCCTACACCCACGACTGGCTGGGCGGCACGGCGAACATGCTGTCGCCGACCGGCACGGTGGAGAAGGGCTACGACTACGACCCGTTCGGCAACCCGCGGGTCGGCGAGAGCCTGGCCGGTCAGCAGACCCCGGCCGAGAGCATCGAGAACCCGATGCAGTACACCGGGGCGTACCAGGACTCCACGTCCGGTGCGGGCAACTACTACCTGAGGGCCCGCAACTACGACCCGGGCACCGGCCGGTTCGGCAGCCGCGACCCGATGCCTACCGGGCAGGGCGCGACGTCGGACTACACCTACGCGGCCAACAACCCGCTGGCGTTCACCGACCCGACCGGCATGGTTCCGGAACCCGGTTCGACCGCCGCGCCGGCAGCCGACCCGGTGCCGGCCGGCCCGTCACCGGAGGAACTGGCCCGGGCGCAGCAGATCCAGTCCAAGAGCACCCTCGATGTGATCCTCGAGGCCGGCGGTCAGATCCTGATGGAGTTCCTCGGGATCAACGACATCCTCAACTGCCTCAAGGGTGACCTGGGCGCCTGCGTCTCGATGGTCATCGGCGCCCTGCCCTGGGGCAAGATCTTCAAGGCCAAGAAGATCGCCGAGGCGATCTACCGGGCCGGCAAGGCCGTGGTCACCTTCTTCCAGGAGCTGAAGTGGGCCCGGGCGATCATCCAGGGCGCGGAGAAGGCGGCCGAGGCGGCCAAGGCAGCAGCGGCGGCAGCCGCCAAGGCGGCAGCGGAGAAGGCCGCGGCGGTCAAGGCGGCCGCGGAACGAGCGGCCAAGAAGGCCGCCGCCGAGGCCGCGGCCAAGGCGAAAGCGCTCGCCGCCAAGAAAAAGGCAAAGACCAAGAAGAGCGGCTGTACGGGTGAGGAGCCGCACAGCTTCGTGGCCGGCACCTCGGTGCTGCTCGCCGACGGATCGACCAAGCCGATCGAGGAGATCGAACCGGGCGACACGGTTCAGGCGACCGACCCGGAGACCGGTGAGTCCGGCGCACGGCAGGTCACCCACACCATCCGTACCGACGACGACAAGAAGTTCGTCGACCTGACCGTCACCGGCGACGACGGTGCGAAGGACACCGTCACCACCACCGAGACGCACCCGTTCTGGTCCGAGAGCCGCGGGAAGTGGGTCGACGCCGGCGAGCTGCGCACGGGCGAGTTGCTGCGGACCTCGGCCGGCACCTACGTCCAGCTCTCGGCGGTCCGGTCCTACCAGCACAGCGCTCGCACCTACGACCTGACCGTCGACGACCTGCACACCTACTTCGTGCTGGTCGGCGCCGCTCCGGTCCTCGTCCACAACGTCGGTTGCGGCGACGCGGCGAGCCTGCCGGTGGACTACCCCCGGCGCTCCACCGGAATCCTCGACATCGGGGTCGACGAGATCCCGTTCGTCAGCGGGCCCTCGCCGAGGGACGTCACCCAGCGACTGGGCGGCTTCGTCGACTACCTCAGGTGGGGTCGCTCGCAACTACCCGGCCAGACCCCGAGCAACTACCACCACGTGGAGATGCAGGCGGCTGCCTTCATGCGGCTGAACGGCATATCTCGCGGAACGCTGCACATGGGCGGGCAACAGCCCACGGTGTGCCCGCTCTGCCGGGGCGGCGGCCCGAACACACCGCTGAATGTCGGTCCCATCGCGGATCTGCTACCCCAGGGGGCACGGTTGACCGTGGTGTTCCCCGGGCGCACACCGCTGACATTCGTGGGGAACGCAAACTGAGTTGACGGGAGACGGGCGGTGTGACCGAAGTGCGGTCGCGCCGCCCGTCTCCATGAAGTCACCAGGCGTCCGCGGTGCCTCCCCACACCAGAAGATCCGGATCGATCGCGGAGAGATGCCGCTGCAGGGCATCGTGGTCGAGGCCGGCGATGTTCAGCCGCACGTGCTGGTCGCCGGCGGGGTAGCCGCCGGGCGGGGTGGCGACCTGCGCGAGCGCGTCCGAGCCGATGTAGAGGCGGGCCCCCGGATCCGGATCCGCGGCGGAGAAGATGCCCAGCGCGGTGAACTCACGCAGGACGGCATGCGCCTGATCGACCGGCACGCTGGGCACGAAGGCGCTGTTGCCGGAACCCAGGATCGCCTCGGTCAGCGTGGCCTGAACCAGGAAATCGCCGAGCGACAGTCCGGTGGTCTCCCAATCGCGGCGCACCGGGTCGCCCACGAACACCTCGTGCTTGCCGGTAGCGAGATCCACGGCCCAGACGTAGCCGCCCTGATTCTCGACCCAAAAGATCATCTTCTGGTCGTCCTCCGGGCTGAGCTCCTCGAACGGCAGCGGATAGTCCTGGAACGTGACCGGATCTTCCCAGGCGGAGACGGCGCGATGCCATTCCACCAGCTCCGCCGGGACGAGAGCGCCGGCCGGGGAGCCGATGACCGGTTCCCGTTGCGGTGGGCCGTACCACCGGGTCAGGAAATCCGTCAGCGAATCACGATCTCGATCGAAGAGGATCGGCATGTGCCGAGCATAGGATCCGCCGCTCTCAGGTGGTGACCTGCCAGACGGTCGTGCGGCGGACCGGAACGCTCTCCAGGGCCTCGGAGACCGGCACGTCGTAGACGGCACGCTGGATCAGGCCCTCCGGCAGGTAGGCCCGGCCCGGGTCGCCGACCAGCACCAGCGAGCCGCGGCCGGCCGCACGCCGCAGGAACGGCAGGACACGGCCGGCCATCTCCCGGCTGTAGAAGACGTCGCCGGCCAGCACCACCCCGTAGCGGTCGTCGCCGTCGAGCAGGTCGCCCTCGACCAGCTCGACCCGCACCCCGTTGGCCTCCGCGTTGGCCTCGGCCGCGGCCAGCGAGAACGGGTCGATGTCGTTGGCCGTGACCGGGTGCGCGCCGGCCCGGGCCGCGGCCACCGCGACCAGGCCGGATCCGGTCGCCAGGTCGAGCACGCTGCGCCCGGCGACCAGGTCCGGCTCGTCGAGGATGTGCCGGGCCAGGGCCTGACCACCGGCCCAGGCGAACGCCCAGAACGGCGGCGGCTGCGAAGTCCCGTCCGCCTCGGTAACCTCCCAGAGCGCGATCGGCTCCTCGGCCTGCCGAAGGGTGATCTCCGGGATGAACGGGACCGGCGCCGGAACAGTGTGGGCGCGCACGAACTCTAGAGGCACCTCCTGATTGTGCCGCTTTCGCTCAGATCACCGGCTCCCGGGCCGATCAGTCCGATATCGGGATGGCTCGGGAGGGAGCAGAGCAGGATGCCGACACGGTGGCCCGCCGCTCTCTTCGGTGCCTGCATGGTGGTGCTCGCCGTCGCCGCGGCCGTACAGCCTGGCCTGGAGATCCCGCTGCGCCTGGTGGCCGGGCTCTCCGCGGTCGCCGTGGTGGCGTTCGGGATCCGCCGCAGCCGGCCCGACGACGTACGGCCGTGGTGGCTGCTCGCGGCCGCGATCGCCCTCTCCGCGGTCGGCGGTTCGGCGGCCGGGGCGCCGTCGTTCATCACCAACTGGCTGGGCTGGCTGGAGCCGGCCGGCACCGCGCTGCTGCTGCTCGCCTATCCGGTGCTGGCCGTGGCGCTGGCCGGTTTCGTACGCCGCCGGACCAACGCCGCCCGCGACCGCGCCGGACTGCTGGACGCCCTCACCGTCACCTCCGGGGTGGCGCTGCTGATCTGGACTTTCGTGATCGGGCCCCGGGTGGAGGGCTCCCCCGGCGACGGCTGGATCGGCCTGGCCATGCCGGTGGCCGACCTGCTCTGCCTCGGCCTGCTGATCCGGCTGGCCACCATGCCCGGCCGGCTGGTCGCGCCCGGGCACTGGCTCGGCGCCGGCGTGTTCGCGATGCTGGTCGCCGACGTGGCCGGCGACGGCACGCTCGGCCACCTCGCGTTCTACGCCGCGGCCGGCCTGGCCGCGCTGATCCCGTCGATGGCGGAGCTGACCCGCCCGTCCGAGGTGCCGCCCAGCGAGACCGGCCGGGGACGACTGGCCCTGCTCGCCGTGGCGGCCCTCGTCGCGCCGACCGTGCTCGTGGTCAAGATGTTCCGGGACGGGCAGGTCGCCGGCCTGACCATGGTGGCCGCGCTGAGCATGCTGATGATGCTGCTGGTCCTGGCCCGGATGGCCGGCATCATGACGAGCCACCGGCAGGCGATGACCCGCGAACGGGCCCTGCGCGAAGCCTCGGCGGCGCTGGTCTCCGCGGTCGACGCCGAGGCCGTCGGTCTCGCGGTACGCACCGCGGTCGCCCAACTGCTCCCCGGCGACGTACCGCACGGTGTGGTGCTGGCGATCGCGATCACCCAGGCGGAGCCGCAGTCGCCGGAAGCCGCCGCGCAGGCCGCCGTGGACCGGGCCACCGGCACCGCCGCCCGCCTGGTCACCACCCGTGACGTCGACTGGGCCGTCGCGGTACGGCTCACCCAGTTCACCCAGACGTTGCGCTGCCCGATGGTGCTCACCGACCGGCCCGGCGGCGACCCGCTGGTCGGTGTCCTGCACGTGGGGGCGCCGACCTGGGCGCTGCTGGAACTCCAGCGGTCCGTGGAGGTGCTGGCCGGCCAGGTCGCGCTGGCGCTGGAACGGATCGCGCTCGGGCAGGAGGTGGCCCGGCGCAACAGCGAGACCTACTTCCGCACGCTGATCCAGAACACCGCCGACGTCATCGTGATCCTCGACGAGCAGGACCGGATCCGGTACGCGAGCCCGTCCGCCGTCGGGGTGTTCGGCGGTGACCCGACCGGCGCCCAGCTGCCCGAGGTGATCCATCCCGGTGAGCGGAACCGGCTCGCCGACGTGCTCACCGCGGTCCGGGGCGGCGACCAGTCGCAGCGGCAACTCGACTTCCGGGCGCGCGGGAACCGTCGTACCGAAGTGTTGCTGGAACTGCATTGCCGTGACCTGCGTGCCGAGCCGACCGTGGCCGGTCTGGTGGTCACCATGCGGGACGTCACCGAGCAGCGCCGCCTCGAACAGGAACTCACCCACCAGGCGTTCCACGACGCGATGACCGGCCTGGCGAACCGGGTGCTCTTCAACGACCGGCTCCAGCACGCGCTGGCCCGCGGCGCCCGGGACGGCTCGGTGGTCGGTGTGCTCTTCATCGACCTGGACGACTTCAAGATCGTGAACGACACCCTCGGGCACGCGGTCGGCGACCAGCTGCTGATCGCGGTCGCCCACCGGATCGCCGGCTCGCTGCGCGCCGACGACACCGCGGCCCGCCTCGGCGGTGACGAGTTCGCCGCGCTGGTGGAGAACGTGAACGACCCCGGCGCCGTCGAGGAGACCGCCAACCGCATCTTCGCCGCTCTCGCCGAGCCGATCGAGACCGACGCCAAACCCCTGTACGCGGCGGCCAGCATCGGCATCACCACCACCCCCGAGGCGAACGACGCCGACGAGCTGCTGCGCCAGGCCGACCTCGCGCTCTACGTGGCCAAGGGTGCCGGCAAGAACCAGTGGCGGCGCTATCAGGCGCACCTGCACAACGAGATGGTGGAACGTCTGGAGCTGCGCTCGGCGCTGGACCACGCGGTCAACGAGGGGCATTTCCTGCTGCACTACCAGCCGATCGTGGACCTGGCGGCGGGCGTGGCGACCGGCTTCGAGGCGCTGGTCCGGTGGCACCACCCGCGGCGTGGGGTGATCACGCCGGACCAGTTCATCGAGGTGGCCGAGGAGAGCGGGCTGATCCTGCCGATGGGCCGCTGGGTGCTGGAGGAGGCGCTGCGCACGGTCGCCGAGTGGCGGCGCATCCTGCCGCCCGGCCAGGCTCCGTATGTCAGCGTCAACGTGTCGGTCCGGCAGTTCCGGGAGAGCGGCTTCGTCGACCAGGTGCGGACGGCGCTGCAGCACACCGGGGTGCCGCCGCAGGGCCTGATGCTGGAGATCACCGAGACGCTGCTGGTCAAGGACGACGAGGAGGTCTGGGCGAACCTCGGCACGCTGCGCGACATGGGCATCCGGATCGCCATCGACGACTTCGGGACCGGCTACTCGTCGCTGGGCTACCTGCGCCAGCGCCCGATCGACGTGGTGAAGATCGACAAGACGTTCATCGACGACATGATCACCAGCCAGCAGCCGTTGGCGTTGGTGAGTGGCATCGTCAGCCTGGCGCAGTCGCTGGGTCTCACGGTGGTGGCGGAGGGCATCGAGAGCGCTACCCATCGGGAGTTGCTGGTCCGGATGGGGTGCCCGCTGGGACAGGGCTATCTGTTCTCCAGCCCGCTCGGCCCGACCGAGGTGCTCGCCTGGATGCGCAACGCCCAGCCGATCGCCGTCTGACCGATCGCGCGTCCCCTGTCCGCAGCGCGGGGCAGATCCACACGGTGATCTCGCCGTGGTGTTTCCCGGCGGTCGCGCTGGGGCCTGGACCGGGTGGGTGATCGCGCTTGGTCCGGGCGTGGTAGCTGCTTCTGGGGCGGTGTAGCCCGTACCTCGCAGTTGGGCCTAATAGGGGTTTTCAGTGCCGGGGAGACGGCCTCGCAGGAGGCCGCCCAGGCGGCCGGGCATGTCGGGGTCGGCGCGCAGCGGCGGGCTGTCGGTGTGCGCCCGGCTGGCCAGGCCGGCGACCAGCTCGCGCAGGGCGCTCACCGCGTCGACCCGCGGGCGCCAGCCCAGCTCGGACGCGGCGCGGTCGCAGCTCATCAGCGGCGCTTTCAGCGCCAGCCGGACCCAGCCCCGATCCACCGGCTGCAGACGCAGCCACCAGGTGAGCGCGGCGGCGCCCTCCAGGATCAAACCCGGGACCGGCACGGGTACGCCGTGAAACGCGCGGGCCGCCACCTGAGGATCGAGTACCGGGCCGGCGGCGATGTTGAAGGCGCCGCGCACGTCAGCGCGAAGTGCCAGCAGGTAGGCCTCGGCGACGTCGTCGGCGTGCACCGCCTGCATCCGCAAGCCGGGATGCTGGGGCAACACCGGGATCCAGCCGAAGCTCAGCAGCCGGGCGGGCAGCAGCGGGCCGGCGAAGTAGCGGCCGATCTCGGTGCCGGCGTCCCGCTGGAAGATCAACCCGGGGCGCAGCCGGACCACCCGCAACGTCGGGTGATCCGCCTCGATCTCGTCGAGCATCCGCTCCACCAGCGCCTTGTGCCGGCTGTAGGACGACTCCGGCACACCGGTGCGCAGCCAGGTCTCCTTGACGAACGCCTGCTTCGGGCCGGGCGCGTAGACACCCACCGACGACGCGTGCACCAGCGACGGCACGCCCGCCCGCAGCGCCGCCCGGAACACCGAGCGGCTGCCGAGGACGTTCGTCCGGTAGAGCCGGCGGGGGTCGTGGCTGGGCTGGATCTGCCAGGCCAGGTTCACCACGGCGTCGGCGCCCTCGAAGATCCCGGTCAGCGTCTCGGTGGCGCCGTCCTCGCCGACGTCGACGGAATGCCAGGCCACGTCGGCGTTCGGCGGCACCCGGCGGGAGATGCCCACCACGTCGATGTCGGATTCGGTACGGAGGCGGCGCAGAAGGGCGGTGCCGGCGTTGCCGCTGGCTCCCACGATCACTACACGCATGGTTTTCGCGTACCCAGCAGGGTGGGGTTGAACCACGGACATCGAGATGCCGGTGGTGGAAGCGGCCTCTCCAAGCGTTTCCCGCTTGTGGGCCGGGCCGGGGTTTTGCCGGGAGCCCGCGGCGGCGGAATGGGCCGTCTCATTCGCTCGCGCCGGACGGGCTGCCCTGGCCCCGCGCACCGTGGGCTGAATTGCCTTGGCGGTGCCGTCCGCGCGGCGGGGGTCGCTGAGTCCGGCTGCTTTCGGCTGCTTTCGGCTGCGGGAACGCCGGGTGCCGCGCGGCCGGTCGTATTTTGGCGGCTTCCCGGTTCGGCGGCGGGCTTTCGGCTGTGCGGCCGCTTTCTGCCGCTCGGTCGTTTTCGGCTGCCGGGCCGGTTTCCGCCGCCGGGCCGGTTTCCGCCGCCCGCGGGTTTGCGCTGCCGGACCAGCCTGGTTTCCGTCGCCGGCCGGTTTGCGCTGCCAGGCCGGTTTCCGCCGCCTGGACCGTTTTGCTGCCTGGTCCGTTTCCGCCGTCCGGCCGCCTTGCACTGCGAGGCCCGTTTCCGTCGCCCAGCTGTCTTGCGCTGCCAGGCCCGTTTCCGCCGCCTGGCACTTTACCGATGCCCTAGCTTTCCGCCTCGGACGCCGACGGCGCCGCCGGCGAAACCCGGGCGGCGCCGTCAGGCGTGCGCGACGATCTAGCGCTTGTTGTGGTAAGCCTCCACCACGTCGCTCGGGATCCGGCCCCGCTCGGACACGGTGTAACCGTTCTTGTTGGCCCACTCGCGGATGGCCTGGTTCTGGTCCCGGCTGGACCGGCTCGTCGCGGCCGGGGCGGCGCGCCGGGCGGCAGACGCGACGTTGCCGTTGCGCCCGAGCCGGGTCGCGGCCGACAGGAACGGCTCCAGAGCCTTGCGCAGCTTGCCGGCGTTCTTCTCGGACAGGTCGATGGTGTAGTTCACGCCGTCGAGCCCGAATTCAACGGTGCGGTCGGCTTCGCCGCCGTCGAGGTCGTCGGTGAGAAGGGTAATTATCTGCTTGGCCATGTGTGTCGCTCCTACAGCGATGTCATTCGGGTGACAGTTGCGCCCGCGCGGAGTTCTCGGCCGCGAATGGTCGTCGTCGTATTCATTCTGGCGGGTTAGCGGTATCCAATGCAAATTGTGCGTTCTGGCATGTCGCAATTGCAGGTGGTGACTGCTTTTCAGACTCGTCAATGTGCGAGGTGGGGCGGCGCCTTTCGCCGCCCGCGCCCGGACCGAACAACAGGCCCAGCGGGTCGGTCCGGAGGCTGCCGACTGTCCCGCCCGCGCGGGAACGACGTGGCGCTCGGCCCTATGAGGCGACAGTCACCCACGCGCGATTTCCCGGTGGCTGCGAACGGATGAGCATGCAGGGGCGTCCGAACCCACGCGTGCCTCCTCCTGTCTCCGCGAACGAATGAGCACGCAAGTGGCCCGAACCACGCGCGCCTTCCCCGTCGCCGTGAACGGATGAGCACGCAGGGCCACCCGAACCCACGAGCGCCTTCCCCCGTCGACGCGAACGAATGAGCACGCAAGTGGCCCGAACCCACGAGTGCCTTCCCCTGTCACCGCGAACGAATGAGCACGCAGGGGCACCCGAACCCACCCCGCGCTTTCAACCGTCGCCGCGACGATAGGCACACAGTGGGGTTCTATGCGCCCGGCCAGCGCCGCGGCTTCACGCCCGGGTCGCAGGAGCAACACGCTCACGGCACTGCGGTGACGACGACCCATCACCTTCGGGTCGCGCCCCTCCTGCTCGGGTGACCGTCATGCGCCCGGAACCCGCCGCCGATGAGCCTGCTCTGCCCACCGTTCAGTTCGCGCATCGCGAACAGCCCTGTCGCCATGAGGCTGTAAGGGTGTAAGCATGTAATCAAGTAAGTAAGGTTCGAGGAGGGATCGAGGATGCGTCTTCGAGTTACGCCGCCTGGTGGGCGGACCGAGCCGCCCAACGCTGACGACGCGGCCGCCTGGATCACCGGCGCTGTCCCGGACGGGTGGTTCACCGAACCGCCCGAGGTCGTCGTCGACCGCGACGAGATCATCATCTGGGGCCGTCTGCCGCGGCCCGAACTGGCCGCCGAGGCGACCGAAGCCGACCACGCAGCCGGGCAGGCCGGGCGGATCGCCCAGTTCCGGGAGGACACCCGCGACGCCCGGATCCGGGTCGCCCGTCAGGTCGAGCACCGCTACCAGCGCAAGGTCGCCTGGGGCATGCGGTGCGGCGACACTTCCGAGCTTTTCACCCACCTCTCCGCGCCGGTGATGACCCGGCTGCGCCAACCGGAACGCCAGGTCCTCGACACCCTGGTCGACGCCGGCGTGGCCCGCTCCCGCTCCGAGGCGCTGGCCTGGTGCGTGAAACTGGTCGGCCGCCACACCGAGGACTGGCTCGGCGAGCTGCGCACGGCCATGACCCGCGTCGACGAGCTACGCAAGCAGGGCCCGAACACCTGACCCGTAGACGCCCGCACCGGCTCCCGACCACGTCGGCCAGCCGCCGATACGCAGCAACGCGCGGCCACCAACCGGCGGCTCGCGACCAGCAGCGGCCGCGAGCCGGGGCGATGGCGAAGGCCATCGTCACGCAGGCCAGCTCGGCGTGCGGCGATGCCACAGGTGGCGGCCAGGCGGCCAGGCGGCCAGGCGGGCGGACGGCCAGGCGGGCGGACGGCCAGGCGGGCGGACGGCCTGGGATTCGGCCACGGACAGAGGTCAGTCGCGCCGATGTCGGGATAGATCGGCGTTGGGTGGTGGCGGAACGGCTGGCATGGCGGCACGCGGAGCGGCACCGGCGACGGGTGGGCTGCCGGGCGGCCGTAGGGTGATCTACGTGCTGCGTGAGGTCACTGCCATCCGATATGTCACCCCGCTACGGGAGGGTGGTTCGCTGCCGGGCGTCGTCGAGGCTGACGACCTCGGGACCTACGTGGTGAAGTTTCGTGGAGCCGGCCAGGGGCCGCGGGCGCTCGTCGCTGAGGTGATCGCCGGGGAGCTGGCGCGGCGTCTCGGGCTGCCGGTGCCGGAGCTGACCCGGGTGGAGCTTGACCCGGTGGTGGCCCGGGCCGAGCCGGACGAAGAGGTCCAGGAGCTGATCAAGGCCAGCGCCGGCGGGAACCTGGGGATGGATTTCCTGCCGGGTGCACTCGGCTACGACCCGATCGCGCATCCGATTGAAGCGGGCCTGGCCAGCCGGGTGCTGGTGTTCGACGCGTTCGTGGAGAACGTGGACCGCAGCTGGCGCAATCCGAACCTGCTGATCTGGCACGGCGGGCTCTGGCTGATCGATCATGGCGCGACGCTCTACTTCCATCACAACTGGGCGCGAGCCGCGAACGTCGTGCACCGGCCCTACAGCTGGGACGATCACGTGCTGAAGCCCTATGCCACCAGGCTGGCGGAGGAAGGGCCGGCCCTGGCCGCGAAGATCACCCCGGAGCTGATCGCCGAGGTGCTCGCCGAAGTGCCGGACGAGTGGCTCGACGAGGGCGACCGGGACGCATACCTCAACCACCTGTCGCAGCGCGCGGCTCAGCCCGAGGCGTGGTTGCCGTGCTGACCCCGTACGAATACGCGATCATCCAGGCCGTCCCGCGAATCGAGCGCGGCGAGCTGATCAACGTGGGCGTGCTGCTCTACTGCCAGCGCCACGACTTCCTCGCCGCCCGCACCCACCTGGACGAGGACCGCCTGCGCGCGCTGGACCCGGCAGCCGATGTAGCGGCGATCCGGACAGCCCTCAACTCGTGGAACAAGACCTGCACCGGCGGCGGCGCCTCCGAGCAGATGCGCCTCGGCGAACGCTTCCGCTGGCTGGTCGCCCCGCGCAGCACGATCCTGCGGGCCGGACCGGTCCACATGGGCCTGGCCGCCGACCCAGCCGCCGAGCTGGAAAGGCTCGCCGACTTGCTGGTCCGGTAACTCGGCAAGCCGCACAGCGCCACCGCACGCCCCATCCGAGACGAACCCGCAAGGCCACCGCGCTGTCCGACGGCCAGGAGAACCGGCCGCTGGCAGCGCCGGTAGCCGGCAGGAGCCGCAGGGCCGGTAGCCGACAGGAGCCGCAGGGCCGGTAGCCGGCAGGAGCCGGTGGCCAGCAGGAGCCGCAGGCCGGTAGCCGACAGGGCAGCACGCGGCAGGGGCCGGTAGCCAGCAGTACAGCAGCGCCGGTAGCCCGCAGCGCAGCAAGCGGCCGGGCCGGTAGCCAGCAGGACGGGGAGCGGCAGCGCCGGTAGCCAGCAAGGACCGCAGAGCCGGCAGCAGGCAGGTCGGCGAGCAGTAGCGCCGGTAGGCAGCAAGGGCCGCAGAGCCGGCAGCAGGCAGGACGGCGAGCAGCAGCGCCGGTAGCCAGCAAGGACCGCAGAGCCGGCAGCAGGCAGGACGGCGAGCACCAGCGCCGGTAGCCAGCAAGGACCGCAGAGCCGGCAGGGCGGCGAGCGGCCAGGCCGATAGCTGGCAGGACCGCAGGGCCGATAGCTGGCAGGACCGCAGGGCCGGTAGCTGGCAGGGCCGACAGCCGGCCGGGCGGGAGGCGGGTGGATGGGCGGCCTTTAGAGCATGACTGAGGACCGCCGCTCGAGGTTGGCCTGGGAGTTGAGGCCTCGGGGAGACCAGCAGAGGATCGTGCTCCCGGGATGCAGGCGCGGGTCCTCGGCATAGCGGCCCGCCAGCTTGTCCTCGGCGGCGCGGTCGCCGGCGTCTGCGGACAGCAGGAGGTCGGCCAGCTCGTCGACCAGGGCGAGTTCGCCGGGCTGCCAGGGCGGCAGCTGGGACCAGGCCTCGGCGAGAGGGCGGCCGGCCATGTGCTCGGCCAGGTCGGCGGCATAACCCCAGGAATCCCAGAGGAGCAGTTCGTCGCCCATGCGGTGGGAGAGCTCGGTCAGCACATATTTGGCGATCATGCGGGAGCCGCGGACGGGATGGCCGGGGGCGACGCCGTAGGTGTCGGGGTCGTCGCCGGCTCGCCAGCTCTGCCAGGCCTGGGCGGCTGTGCGCAGGCCGCCGGGGGCCAGCGGGACGTCCTGGACGTCGATCGGGAAGCCGGCCGCCGGGTCGAGCTGGGCGTCGACGGCGATCCACCGGTGGCCGTCGTGGAACTCCACGATGACGTGGTCGGTGTGGAAACCGTCGTCGAGGTAGTCGGCGAAGCCGACGCGGCTGCGGGCCGGGATGCCTTTCGCCCGCAGCGCCGCGACGGTGAGCAGGGTGAAGTCGCGGCAGCAGCCGACGATGCGCTGCTCGACCGGCCGGGGCACGTCGAGCGGCTCGGTGAAGCGGGAGGCGTCCGCGTCGAGCAGGCGGTCGGCCCAGCGGCTGTCGATCTCGGCGAGGCGGGCGGGCGGGAACTCCAGCCCGGAGGCGCGGTAGTGCACGACCAGGTTGCGGACCACCGCGGCGATGGCGGGCACGTCGGCCGGCAGGGCGGCGAGGCGGTCGAGATGGTGACGGGGGTCGGAGAAGGCGGTCTGTCGTGTGTAGTCCATGAGCGTCATCCCTCGATCGGCTGTGCGACGTGCGCGAACGGGTCGGTGCCGGCGAGCCGGTCCCACGAGTCGAGATAGATCTCGCGGGGGTCGCCGGTGATCAGGTGGCCGCCGGCGGTGACGAACTCCCACACCGCGTCATAGGCCTGGGTGATGCGGGGAAAGAAGCAGTCGTCGCGGGTCACGGTGGCGAACGCCATCAGCTGCTCGGGCTCGACCCGCAGCGTCATGCGCTCGACCGGCTCGACGGAACCCGCATAGGGCACGCAGACCTCGATGGGGCTCTCACCGTCGGGTGTGACCGGAGCCGGATAGATCACCCAGTGCTCGCCGGTGGTCGTCGCACCCTGATCCTCCAGGTGGCGGCGGATGTCCCACTCGGTGGCGCCCATGGCGGTGACGAGGCTCTGCTGGTCGACGACGGTGGTAATGGTGGCCACCTTGCGCGCGGGGTGGTGCCTCACCCGTACCGAATAGCGGTGGTCGGGCTCGCCACCGTGCGCCAACCTGGTGCGCAACCAGGTGTAGCTCTCGCGCCGGGCGGCGAAAGCCGCCTCCTCGGTGGCCCACCAGCGATCCAGGCGCCGGCCTGCCTCGCTGTCGGGAAGGTCGATGATCTCGGTGATGACGGACAGCGGCATGTCGAGCCTGCGCAGCAGGCTGATCCGGCCGGCCCGCTCCAGCTGGGCCGCCGTGTAGCGCCGGTAGTTGCTGGCGGCGTCGACCTCGGCCGGTGGCAGCAGCCCTGAGACGTCATAAAGCCGGAGCGCCTTGATGGAGAGCCCGGAGCGCCGCCCGAACTCGCCGATCGTCATCGACTCGATCCCCCGCGATGTCATGGATCGATGGTGAAGCCTCCCCCAGGGGCCGAGTAAAGGGGCAGACTGAGCGGATGCAGCTGCCGCTCAACCCTCCGGTCAAGCCGATGCTCGCCAAGCCCGTCGCCGATATCCCGCCGGACCAGGTCTACGAGCCCAAATGGGACGGATTCCGGTCGATCATCTTCCGCGACGGGGACGAGGTGGAGATCGGCAGCCGGAACGAGAAGCCGATGACCCGCTATTTCCCCGAGGTCGTCGAGGCCGTGCTGGCGAACTTCCCGGAGCGGGTGGTGATCGACGGTGAGGTGATCGTCGCCGACACCGAGCGCAACACTCTCGACTTCGAGGCGCTGCAGCAGCGCATCCACCCGGCGGCCAGCCGGGTCAAGCTGCTCTCCGAGCAGACTCCGGCGAGCTTCGTCGCCTTCGACCTGCTCGCCATCGGCGACGAGGACCTCTCCGAGCTGCCCTTCAGCGAGCGGCGCGACCGCCTGGTCGAGGTGCTCAAAGACGCCAAACCCCCGGTGTACGTCACGCCCGCGACCGACGACCTGGAGACGGCCCGCCGCTGGTTCGACCAGTTCGAGGGCGCCGGCCTGGACGGGCTGATCGCGAAGGCCCGGGATCTGACCTATCAGCCCGACAAGCGGGTGATGACGAAGATCAAGCACAAGCGGACGGCCGACTGCGTGGTGGCCGGATACCGCGTGCACAAGTCGGCGGAGAACCGGATCGGCTCGCTGCTGCTCGGCCTCTACGACGAGCGGGACGTGCTGGTCAGCGTCGGGGTGATCGGCTCGTTCCCGATCAAGGTACGCGAGGAGCTGTTCGAGGAGCTGCAGCCGCTGGTCACCTCCTTCGAGGGGCACCCGTGGGACTGGGCCGCGCACATGCAGGGCGAGCGCACCCCCCGCAAGAACGAGGTCAGCCGCTGGAACAACGGCAAGGACCTGTCGTTCACCCCGCTGCGCCCGGAGCGGGTCGTCGAGGTGCGCTACGACTACATGGAGGGAATCCGGTTCCGGCACACCGCCCAGTTCGAACGGTGGCGGCCGGACCGTGAGCCTCGGACGTGCACATACGAGCAGCTGGAGCGGCCGGTCCGGTTCGACCTGGCCGAGGTGCTGACCAGTCGTTGACCGGATGACCGGATAGGGTCGTCTGGTGAAGAGACGTCTGGCCGCCGCCCTCGTCACCGCGACGCTTCTGGTCGCCTCCGGGTGCACCCTGCCCACGTTCGCGCCGAACGGCGCCGACGAGCCGGCCGACCCGGGCAGCGGCTCGGGCAAGGCCGCGGCCGCGGGCTCACCGGCACAGTGGTCGCCCTGCCCCGACGTGCCGGAGAAACTGGTGGGCCGGGCCGCCGCCGGGATGACGTATGAGTGCGCCGCCGTGGCCGTGCCCCGCGACTGGGCGACGCCGGACAGCGGCGAGACCTACGAGATCGAGATGATCCGGATCCGCTCGAAGAACCAGTCGAACCGCATCGGTTCGCTGCTGCTGAACCCGGGCGGTCCGGGCGGTTCCGGTGTCGACACCGCGGTCTACCTGTCGTTCGGGCAGGCCCTGGGTGGCCTGCCCACCGAGATCACCGACCGGTTCGACATCGTCGGTTTCGACCCGCGCGGTGTCGGCCGGTCCAGCCCGGTGAAATGCATCAGCTCCGAGGACCAGGACGCCAGCTTCGCCGCCGACCCGGACCCGGCGAGCCAGGCCGACTTCGACGAGGTCGCGGCGCTGAACAAGCGGATCGCCGACGGCTGCGCCGAGAAGTACGGTCCGCAGCTGCCCTATTTCTCCACCGAGCAGGCCGCCCGTGACCTGGACGCGCTGCGGGCCGCGGTCGGCGATCCGAAACTCACCTACCTCGGCTACTCCTACGGCACGCTGCTGGGCGCCACCTACGCCCAGCTGTTCCCGCAGAACGTGCGGGCGCTGGTGCTCGACGGCGCGGTCGACCCCACCGAGACGTATGTGCAGGGGTCGGAGGCGCAGGCGAAGGGCTTCGAGCGGGCGTTCACCAACTTCACGAACTGGTGTGCGCAGGCGCCGGCGAAGTGCCCGATCGCCCCGGACGCGCGGGGTGCGGTCACCGACGCGATGGCCAAGGCGGAGGTCTCGCCGGTCCGCGGCGCCGACGGGCGGGACGCCACCGCCGGCTGGATCTTCATCGGGCTGATCTCGTCGCTCTACACCGAGTCGGGGTGGGCGAGTCTGGCCGCCGCGATCGACGACCTGCAGGGCGGCGACGCGAAGGGCATCTTCGACCTGGCGGATCAGTACACCGAGCGCAAGCCGGACGGCACCTACACCAACCTGTTCGACGCGAACCTCGCGGTGAACTGCGCGGACACCGACGACGCCCCGACCGTCGAGGAGATCCGGCGGTTGCAGTCCGAGTGGCGGGAGAAGTATCCGCTGTTCGGGGCGGCGCTCGCGGTCGGCATGCTGCCGTGCACCTATTGGACGGGCAAGCGCGACCCCTACCCGGCGGGGCAGGCGAAGGGTTCGCCGGATCTCCTGGTGGTGGGCACGACCGGTGACCCGGCCACGCCGTACGAGAACACCGCCGACCTGGCGAAGATGCTGGGTGTGGGCCAGGTGCTCACGTGGGAGGGCGAGGGTCACACCGCGTATCCGACGACGGCCTGCATCCGCCAGGCGGTGGACGGCTATCTCATCGATCTGAAACTGCCGGCGGAGGGCCTGCGCTGTCCGGCACGCTGACGCCCTGACGGGCCGCCATCTCCTCGAGCAACTCGCGGACCTGGCGCAGGTTGGCCTTGAGCTCCTCCTGCTCGTCGTGGTGGAACGCGTCGTTGTCGACGATCAGCCGGCTGGCGAACTGAGCGGTGATCAGCGGGATCACCAGCAGCACCATCACCGAGATGAGCACCGCGGCGACCAGCCGCGCCTGCCAGGTCTCCGGGGAGATGTCGCCGTAACCGACGGTGGAGGCGGTGACCACGGCCCACCAGACCGCGTCGCCGACCGACGTGTCCGGTTCGAAATAGTGGTAAAGGGTGCCGCACACCACGATCAGGAGCAGGTACGAAAGGATCAGCGTCCGCGGCGAATTGGCCAGCCAGACCAGTTGGCGGAAGACCCACCGAGGCAGCATGAGCAGCGCGTTCATGCGGTCATCGTGCCCGAGTCGAACGCCGCACGACAGCCCGTGGCAGGCTTCCGATCATGCAGATCCGGATCGCCACCCGCGCCGACGTCCCCGCGATTCTCGCCCTCCTGGCCGATGACGACATTGCCCGCGAGCGAGAGACCGCCGAAAAGACACGCGAGCGAGAGACCGCCGGAGACAAAGCGGTGTACGCCGCCTTCGAGGCGATCGACGCCGACGAGCGCAACGAGCTGATCGTGGCGACCGAGGGCGACGAGGTGGTCGGCACCTGCCAGCTGACCTTCATTCCCGGCCTGAGCCGCGGCGGCGCCGAGCGGCTGCTGATCGAGGCGGTCCGGATCCGCGCCGACCAGCGCGGCCGGGGCCTCGGCGGCGACCTGATCCGGTGGACCGTCGAGCGGGCCCGCGAACGCGGCTGCCGGATCGTGCAGCTCACCACGGACAAGCGCCGCACCGACGCGCAGCGCTTTTACGCCGCGCTCGGCTTCACGGCGTCGCACGAGGGCATGAAGCTGATCCTCTAACGCTGTCCCTTGAGGTCGCGGTCCTTGGACGGCTGGACCCGTTTCGGCTCGCCCGGCATCTTCGGGTGGTCCGGCGGGTACGGCAGGTCGCCCTGCCCCGCCTTCTCGTCCCGTTCCGACCACTCCAGCAGCGGCGTGATGTCGTGCTCCACGTTGTCGATGGCCGCGTGCGCGTCCCCCACCGAGGCGATCCGGGCCGGCACCGTCCGCAGGTCGAAGTCGTCCGGCTCCACCTGGGTCAGCTCGTCCCAGGTCACCGGGGTGGACACGGTCGCCCGGGCGTTGGCCCGCAACGAGTACGCACAGGCGATCGTCCGGTCCCGCGCCATCTGGTTGTAGTCGAGGAACACCCGGTCGCCGCGTTCCTCCTTCCACCAGGAGGTGGTGATGCCGTCCGGGTTGCGGCGCTCCACCTCGCGGGCGAGCGCGATCACCGCCCGGCGCACCTCGACGAACGACCAGCGGGGCGCGATCCGCACGTAGACGTGGACGCCACGCCCGCCGGAGGTTTTCGGGAACCCGGTCCAGCCCAGGTCGGCGAGCACCTCACGGACCACGCCGGCGGCCGACACCACGTCGCTGAAGGCCAGGCCGGGTTGCGGGTCGAGGTCGAGGCGCAGCTCGTCGGGGTGGTCGGGAGCGGCGCCGCGCACCGGCCAGGGGTGGAAGACCACGGTGCCCATCTGGGCCGCCCAAGCCACGTGCGCCAGGTCGGCGGGGCAGAGCTCGTCCGCCGTACGCATGCTGGGGAATTTGATCGTGGCGGATTTGATCCAGTCCGGCACGCCGCGGGTGGAGATGCGTTTCTGGAAGAACGCCTCGCCCTCGATCCCGTCAGGGAAGCGCTGCAGCGTGGTGGGGCGGTCGCGCAGCGCGCGCATGATGCCGTCGCCGACCGCGACGTAGTACTCGAAGACGTCCCGCTTCGTGTATCCCGCCTTCGGGAACATGATCTTGTCGGGGCTGGACAGGCGCACGGTGTGGCCGGCGATCTCGATCTCTTCCGCGGCGGCTTTCGGCATGCCCTGACGATAGGCGCTGTGACGCCGAAGGGCCGCCCGGCGAACCGGACGGCCCTTCGAATGCCGTTGTGTCAGGCGCTGCGACGCCGCCGGGTGTACCAGACGGTGGCGGTGCCGGCCGCGACCAGCAGGCCACCGGCCGCCAGCGTGCCGGCGAGCGGCGCGCCGGTGACCGGGAGGGTGCTGCCGGAGCTGACGCCCGCACCGTGGGTGGTCATCGCCGGGGCCGGCGTCACCGACTCCGAGGCGACCCCGCCCGGGGGCACCGAGTTGACGGTGCCGGTCGGGACGCTGGCGCTCGGCGTCGGGGTGGCGGTGGGGCTTTCGCCGCCGTAGCCGGGGTTCCCCCGAGTGGGAGCCTCACTGGGCACCTCGGCGGCGGTGCCCCCGTAGCCGGCGTTGCCCCGGGTATCACCCACGTCCGGGCTGGTCGTGACGGCCGGGTAGCCGCCCTGGCCGGTGGGCTCAGCGGCAGTCGCCGGGGACCCGGTGAGGGCCAGAGCAGCGAAAACGGTGACACCGACCGCGGGCAGTCCAGCGGCCAGCCGACGCGAAAAGCTCATGAGGAGTATCCGTTCTGTTGCGAAAGGTACGGTTCCATGGTCGCACGGGAGCTTAACGGTAATCGCCCGTTTTACCCGGAAACATCCCTCGGCGGGTCATCAACTCGGAAGACCACCAAAACGGTGACTCCGCCACAAATGCGACAGAGCGAACACTTTGAGCTCGAACTGCGGGTCTGCGGCGAAGAGTCCCCCGCTGTACGGAGCGTGCAGCTGCACACTGGCCCCGGAATCCAGGTAGACCGAGACCACGTTGCGCCGGCCGCGCCGCTCGGCACGCAGGTCGACCACCCGGTGCCACGGCGCCACGCTCTCACCCAGCGCCGACGACGTACGGATGCCGCGGGCACCCACCTCGACGCCGATCCGCCGCCCGGTCACCAGCCCGAGCACCGCGCCGATCAGCGTCGGCACCAGGACCATCGCCGGCGCCATCCAGCCCGGCGGCCCTCCCGCCCTCGGCCAGGCGAGCGTCACCAGCAGAGCGGTAGTGACACTCGCCACGGCGCTCAGCGCGCCGAGGTAGAGACCGTGGCCGAGAACCTGCTGCCAGGTCGGCCGGAACGTAGCCGGGGATGCCGCTTCCATAGAGGGCTCAACGGCCGCCGCACATTCGCTGCCGCACCCGTGGTGCGACAAATCTCCGACGTACGGTTGAGGCATGGCAACCGATGAGACCACCCTGCCCACCACCGAGGAAGAGTGGCGGATCCGCCTCTCCCCGGCGGAGTTCCGCGTGCTGCGGGAAGCGGGCACGGAGGCGCCGTTCAGCGGCGAGTACGTGAACACCAAGACCGACGGCATGTACAACTGCCGGGCGTGCGGCGCCCAGCTCTACCCGAGCGACGCCAAGTTCGACAGTCACTGCGGCTGGCCCTCCTTCGACGACGCCATCCCGGGCGCGGTCAGGGAGATCGAGGACCGCAGCCACGGGATGGTCCGTGTCGAGATCAGGTGTGCGCGCTGCGACTCACACCTGGGTCACGTGTTCCGCGGCGAGGGCTTCACCGCGAAGAACACCCGGCACTGCGTGAACAGCCTGTCGATCAGGCTGCAGCCGGACGCAGATCCTCGATGAGGTAACGCTGGCCGTCCGGGGTGGTCAGCCATCCCGAGGAATCGGTGACGATCCACTCCGGCCCCAGCTCGGGGGCGTACGTGTCGCCCGCCACCTCCAGGTCCACCGTGGTCCGGACGATGTGCCCGGCCCGGGGCAGGAAGGCGCGGTAGATCTCGGCGCCCCCCATCACCCAGAAGTCGTCGTCGGCCACCTCGCCGACCGCATGGGCGACGACCGCGCCCTCGGCCGTCCACCGCGGATCCCGGGTCAGCACCACGTTGCGCCGGCCCGGCAGCGGGCGGACCCGCTCAGGCAGCGAGTCCCAGGTGGCGCGGCCCATCACCACGGTGGCGCCCATCGTGCGTTCCTTGAACATGCGCTGCTCACCGGGCAGGCGCCAGGGGATCGACCCGTTCGCGCCGATCACCCCGTTGCGGGCCTGCGCCCAGATCATGTGCACGGTCATGCTGAGCCCTCCGGGCATGCGCTTCTGGCCCTCGCCTGCGAGATCCCCGTTCGGTGCGGCAGGTACCGCTCGGTGCAGGCGGTCATACCGCTACCGGGGCCTTCAGCGCCGGGTGGTGCTGGTAGTCCACCACGGTGAAGTCGCCGTACTCGTACTCGAACAGGCTCGGCCGGTCGGCGATCTCGAGCGAGGGGAACTCGTACGCCTCGCGGCTCAGCTGCTCGGTGACCTGCTCGACGTGGTTGTTGTAGATGTGCACGTCGCCACCGACCCAGATGAAGTCGCCCGGGGCGAGCCCGACCTGGGCGGCGATCATCCGGGTCAGCAGGGCATAGCTGGCGATGTTGAACGGCACGCCGAGGAAGAGGTCGGCGCTGCGCTGGTAGAGCTGGCAGGAGAGCTTGCCGTCGGCCACGTAGAACTGGAACAGCGCGTGACACGGCGCGAGGGCCATGTCCGGAAGGTCAGAGACGTTCCAGGCGGAGACGATCATCCGGCGCGAGTCCGGGTCGCGCCGCAGCGTGTCCAGGACCTCGGAGATCTGGTCCACGTTTCCGCGAGCACTGGGCCACGAGCGCCACTGGTAGCCGTAGACCGGGCCCAGCTCGCCGGACTCGGAGGCCCACTCGTCCCAGATCGTCACGCCCTGGTCGCGCAGCCACCGCACGTTCGTCTCGCCGCGCAGGAACCAGAGCAGCTCCACGGCGATCGACTTGAAGTGCACCCGCTTGGTGGTGATCAGCGGAAAGCCCTGCGACAGGTCGTAGCGCAGGCGCTCACCGAAGAGGCTGCGCGTGCCCGTCCCGGTGCGGTCGCTCTTCGGCGTGCCTTCGTGCAGAACCTTGCGGAGCAAGTCCTCGTACTGGGTGTCGACAGACATGCCAGAACGTTAGCGGAGCTTCCCCCCGATGTTGACGACCCGCCGGGCCAGGTGATCGAGAGCGGCGAACTGCACCTCGGTGAGCGGCGCGTCGTTGCTGCCGCCGGTGACGTGCGACACCCCGTACGGGTTGCCGTCCGCGAACTTCAGCGGATCGGTGTATCCGGGCGCCACCACCACACCACCGAAGTGGTAGATCGTGTTGTACAGGGCGAGCAGCGTCGACTCCTGCCCACCGTGCTCGGTCATCGTGGCGGTGAACCCGGCGTACGCCTTGTTCGCCAGCTGACCCTGCGCCCACTGCGGCCCGAGCGTGTCGAGGAACTGCTTCAGCTGGCTGGCGACGTTGCCGTACCGGGTCGGTGTGCCGAACAGCACCGCGTCGGCCCAGACCACGTCGTCGGCGGTGGCCCGCGGCTCGTCCTTGGTCCGGTCGAAGTGCTGGCTCCAGGCCGCGTTCGAGGCGATCGCCTCCTGCGGTGCGAGTTCCGCGACCTGGCGCAGCCGCACCTCGGCGCCGGCCTTCTCGCCCGCCTCGCGCAGCCGCTGGGCCATGGCGTGGACGGTCCCGGTGGACGAGTAGTAGATGATCGCCAGCTTGACGTCGGTCACGGTTGCCCCTTGCAGAAGATTCACCTGACGGATCAAGCAAATCTCCTCGGCGGGGCCGGTGAAACCTTTATAGACGCAGTTCGCTGCCGCGCGGCCCGACCGCGTCGGCCTCCTCGTCGTCCAGCCACACCCCGTCGGTCGCCAGGTAACGGAAGGCGTAGTGGCCGGGGTCGAGCGGGACGCTCACCGTACGCGTGCCGTTGCGCCGCGGCTGAAGCTCGTGCTTGCCGGGCTGCCAGTCGTTGAAGTCGCCGACCACGCTGACCGTCCCGGCCGGGTGATCCGCCGGGAGGCTGAAGGTCACCCGGGTCTTGTTGCCGAACAGCTTGCTGCGCTTGATCATGACGTCCTCCGAGAATGGGCCTTCAATCCGTATAACGGCAGGACCCGCCCGAAGGTGAGGACACGCCGCGTATGTTGTGTCGATGCATCCGGAACCGCATGACGAGATGCGAGTCGCCTCGTTCCGTGACCTGGACACCACAACGCTCTACGGCATCCTCAAGCTGCGTTCCGACGTGTTCGTGGTGGAGCAGGACTGCGTCTACCCCGATCTGGACGGGCGCGACACCGAGCCCGGAACCCGCCACCTCTGGGTAGAGAACAACGGAAATATCGCCGCTTATCTCCGCATTCTACGTGACGGAGATCATGAGCGGATCGGGCGTGTGGTCACCGCCCCGGACGCGCGCGGCCGGGGACTGGCCGGCCGCCTGATCACCGAGGCGCTCACGGTGATCGGCAACCGGCCCAGCGTCCTGCACGCCCAGGCACATCTGAAGGACTATTACGCCCGTTACGGCTTCGAGCAGACCGGCCCGGAGTACCTGGAGGACGGGATCCCCCACGTACCTATGGCAAGTTCGCGACGATCTCGGTGACCGAGCGGCGCCGGCCGGTGTAGAACGGCACCTCCTCGCGCACGTGCCGCCGCGCCCGCGACGCCCGCAGCTCACGCATCAGGTCGACGATGCGGTGCAGCTCGTCCGCCTCGAAGGCCAGCATCCACTCGTAGTCGCCGAGCGCGAACGACGCGACCGTGTTGGCGCGCACGTCCGGGTACCCCCGGGCCTGGCGGCCGTGCTCGGCCAGCATGTCGCGGCGCTCCGCGTCGGGCAGCAGGTACCACTCGTAGGAGCGGACGAACGGGTAGACGCAGACGTACGGCCGGGGCTCCTCGTCGGCGAGGAAGGCCGGCAGGTGGCTGCGGTTGAACTCGGCCGGGCGGTGCAGCGCCATCTGCGACCACACCGGCTCCAGGTGACGGCCGAGCGCGGTCCGGCGGAACAGCCCGTACGCGTCCTGCAGCGCGTCCGACGAGCTGGAGTGCCACCAGACCATCACGTCGGCGTCGGCCCGCAGCCCGGACACGTCGTAGGTGCCGCGGATCGTCACGTCCTTACCCGCCAGCTGCTCGAAGAGCCCGTCGACCTCGCCGGCCAGCTCGTCGCGGAGCGCCGGCAGCGGCGACGAGGCCCGGAACACCGACCACATCGTGTACCGGATCGTCGCGTTCAGCTCGTTGATCCGGGCCGCGTTGGTCTGCTGCTCACTCATAGTCCCTCCAAGTACTCACACACATCGTCCGCCGCACGTTCACCACTGGCCACACACACCGGGATGCCGACCCCGTCGAACGCCGCTCCGGCCAGCGCCAGCCCCGGCGGCAGACCGGCTCGCGCCGCGACCACCCGGTCGGCGTGGCCGGGCGCATACTGCGGCAGGCCGCCACCCCAACGCTGGATCCAGAACCCGGACGGCTCCGGCAGCGCGACACCGGCCAGCCTGCTCAGCTCGGCGTGGGCCTGGGCGAACAGCGTCCGGTCGTCCGGCTGCAGACGGGCCTCCTCGCCGGCGCGGCCCAGCGACGCCCGCACGATCACCGGCCGGTCCGGGCCGGCCAGGTGCGGCCATTTGACGGTGAAGAACGTCGCCGCCTTGACCAGCGTGCCCTCGCCCGGCGGCACCAGGAAACCGGAGAGGTCCGGCAGTCCGGCGCCGGGTGGCAGGGCCATCGCGACCAGGGCGACACTCGCGTACTCCAGCGCGCCGACCGCCTGCGCCGCCTCCGGCGCGGCGTCGGCCAGCAACCGGGCGGCCGGCTTCGCCGGCACCGCCAGAACCACGGCATCCACGTCATCGGTCTGCGGCACTGCGCTGTTACCGACGCCTGGTCCTTCGGACGGCGCGGAAAACCCGGGCGGGTAGGAGACCGGCCCCAGCGTCAAACGCCAACCCCTCGGCGTACGGGTGAGCTCACGCACCGGCAGGCCGAGGCTGATCCGGGCCGCACTGGCCGACGCGGCCGCCGCCACCAGACGGCTCATCCCCCCGTCCACCGCGGCGAAGACCGGCCGCCCCGGCACCCGTTTCGACCGGGCCTGAGCCGACCGGACCGCGTCCCGCAGGGTGTGCTCGATCTCGGCGGTCCGGGCCAGCTGCGGCATCGTGACACGCAGCGAGAGCCGGTCGGCGCGGCCCGCGTAGACCCCGCCGAGCATCGGGTCGACGAGGCGGTCCACCACCTGGTCGCCGTAGCGCGAGCGGACCAGCTCACCGACGGCGACGTCCTCGCCCGGGGCGAGCAGGGGACGGCCGGTGTCGCGGTCGGCGTCGCTGTCCGGCAGCGCCACACCGTCCAGCGCGGACAGGTCGCCGGGGACGCCGACCAGCGTGCCGGCCGGGATCGGGAGCAGGCCGCCGTCGATCGCCAGCGCGGCCGGGCGTGCCGCCGGGTGCACCAGCGAGCCGCCCAGCCCGAGCCGCCGGGCCAGCGACACCGCCGCGGACTCGCCACCGTCGGCGGCTCCGAACAGGAACGACTCGGCGCCCCGCTCGACCGGCACCCCGGCCAGGTCACCGGTGCGCAGCTTGCCGCCGAGGGCGCCGCCCTGCTCGTACACGATGATCTCGGTGTCCGCGGGCGCGCGGTCGCGCAGCCGCACGGCGGCCGCCAGGCCGGCGATGCCGCCACCGATGACCGCGATCCGCTTCCGCACGCCCCTCACCCTCCCAGGCCCCACCGATGATCACCGACCGGGGTCAGCGTCTGTGACACGGGTCTGCCCGCACAGGGCCGGAGGTCCCGATCAGCGGGCCGAGATCTCGTGCACCAGCGCGACGAGCCGGGTCAGCACGTCCGGGTCGGTCTCCGGCATGACGCCGTGGCCCAGGTTGAAGACGTGCCCCGGAGCGGACCGGCCCTGCTCGACGACCCGGCGGGCCTCGCGCTCCACCACGTCCCAGCCGGCGAAGAGGATCGCCGGGTCCAGGTTGCCCTGCACCGCGCGGTCCGGCCCGATCCGCTTGGTGGCGGCGTCCAGCGGGGTGCGCCAGTCGACGCCGACCACGTCGGCGCCGGCCTCGCCCATCGCCTCCAGCAGCACGGCGGTGCCGACACCGAAGTGGATCCGCGGCACCCCGGCGTCGGCCAGGCCGCGCAGGACGGTGGCCGAGTGCGGCATCACGAACTGCCGGTAGTCGGCCTCGGAGAGCGCGCCGGCCCACGAGTCGAAGAGCTGGACCGCGCTGACCCCGGCGTCCACCTGGGTGCGCAGGAACGTCAGCGTGATCTCGGCGAGCCGGGAGAGCAGGGCGTGCCAGAGGCCGGGCGCCCCGTACATCATGGCCTTGGTCTTCAGGTAGGTCCGCGACGGACCGCCCTCGATGAGGTAGCTGGCCAGCGTGAACGGCGCTCCGGCGAAACCGATCAGCGGGGTCTGGCCGAGCTCGGCGACCAGCAGCTTGACCGCCTCGGCGACGAAGTCGACGTCGGCCGCGGTGATCGGGCGCAGCCGGGCCAGGTCGCTCTCGGCGCGCACCGGCTCGGCCACCACCGGCCCGGTGCCGGCCACGATGTCCAGGTCGATGCCGGCCGCCGCGATCGGCACCACGATGTCGCTGAACAGGATCGCCGCGTCCACGCCGTGCCGGCGCACCGGCTGCAGGGTGATCTCGGTGACCAGGTCCGGACGCCGGCACGACTCCAGCATGCCGATCCCCTCCCGGATCTTGCGGTACTCCGGCAGCGAGCGCCCGGCCTGCCGCATGAACCACACCGGCGTGTGCGGCCCTTCCAGCCGCCGGCACGCACGCACAAAGGGAGAATCCTCAAGAACGGTCACCGGGCAATGGTGACACGTGAGTGAACGAGCCCGGCGGCGCGGCGACCACGGACCGGCCGGTAGATCGGCATAGTCTTCCCCTATGGCGTCCCCCTCCGCTCCCCCCGAGGCGTTCACCCGCGCCGTGGCCGGGTTGCGCGCGGAATCGCCGCGACCGGAGATCCTCCTCGAGGAGATCGCCGCGCCGCAACGGCTCGCGCCGTACGCGTTCGCGTTGAGCGCCACCGTGCTGCGCGACGGCGACGAGGTGGCCGGCGGCCGGCTGATCCTGCTGCACGAACCGGCCGGTCACGAGGCCTGGCGCGGTGACCTGCGACTGGTCACCCTGGTCACCGCGGAGCTGGAGGCCGACCTGGCCACCGACCCGCTGCTGCCCGCGGTGGCCTGGACCTGGCTCACCGACGGCCTGGATCAGCACGCGGCGGCGTACACGGCGATCGGCGGCACGGTCACCCAGACCGCGTCCACCCGCTTCGGCGAGCTGGCCGGCCCGGCGCCCACCGCCGACCTGGAGGTGCGAGCCTCCTGGACGCCCACGTCCGACGACTTCGGCGCGCACCTGCGCGGCTGGTGCGTGATGCTGGCCTCGACCGCCGGCCTGCCGCCGCCCGGCGTGGCCTCGCTCACCGACCGGCATCGCGCCCCGGCCGGCTAGTTCTCGCCGCAGACCTTGAGGGTGGTGCAGGCGGTCTCGATCGGGATGGCCAGGCCGATGCCCTCGGCGTCGCGGGCCTTGGCGGTGGCGATGCCGACCACCTGCCGGCTGGAGTTGACCACCGGGCCGCCGGAGTTGCCCGGGTTGATCGGGGCGTCGAACTGGATGGTCGGACCCTCCGAGTCGCTGGGCCGGAACGCGCTGATCACGCCGGTGGTGACCGAGTCCTCCAGGCCGAGCGGCGCGCCCACCACGACCACCTGCTGGCCCGGCTTGACCTCACCGGCGGCGGGCGGCAGCGCCTTGATCTCCCGTTCGGTACGGAGCAGCGCCAGGTCCCGGTCCTCGTTCACCCGGACGATGGTGGCGTTGATGCGCGTCTCACCGCGTTCCAGGGACACCTGACGGTCGCCGCCGGCGAAGACCTCCTCGACCACGTGGTAGTTCGTGAACAGGTTGGTTTCCCCGCCGTTGGTCTTGCCGATGGCGAAGGCGGTGCCGGTGAAGTCGCCGGCCCGGACCCGGAAGACGCTGGGCAGCACGGCCGACGAGATGCCCTCCGGGTCGAAGACCGTGGCGAGCTGCTTCTCCAGCTCCTGGCTGCGGCCCTGTTCCGCGCTGACCGCCGAGGCCAGGTCCGAACTGCTCTTGATCATGCTTTCCACCCGGAACGCCTGCCAGGCGGAGACCAGCAGCAGCGCCGCGACCAGGCCGATGATCACGGTACGGCCGCGACCGGACCGGGCCGGCGACGCCGGGGCGGGCGCCGGAACGGGAGGCGGCGGTTCCTGCCATTGCTGGTACTGCTGCTGCGGCCACTCCTGTTGCGGCCACTCCTGCTGCGACCACTGCTGCTGTTGGGGCCACTCCTGCTGCGGCCACTGCTGTTGCTGCTGCGAGTAGGACCAGCGCGGCTCCTCCACTACCGGCGCCGCGTTCCAGTGCTCGTCCGCACGCCTGCGCCCGGCGGACCGGTAGTGATCGGATCCGTTGGCAGGGGTGAAGGGCTCGTAGGTGGCGGACATCAGGCGCGGCCTCCCCGGGGTCTCGGCGCTGCTTGGTGATACGGAGCGGAAGCCTCCGCGGATGAACTCCAGGGAAGATCAAAATGACGCGCCGGACCCCGGCTGCGCACACCGGGGGTGCCACCCCCGTACGGTTACGGAGTGACCGACGAAGCACCCCTGCGCCGTCGGGACTCGCCGGACACAGCAGGGGACGGACCGCACGCAGTGCCGCCCGGCCCGAATTCTGGCGGCCCCGAGGCAACACCGCTCACCGCACCCCGCGACGGCACCCCGCGCCCGGTGGAGACCGCGACCGAACTGGCCGACGTCGTCTCCCGGATGGCCGCGGGCGCCGGCCCGGTCGCCGTCGACGCCGAACGCGCCTCCGGCTACCGCTACACACAACGCGCCTACCTGGTACAACTCCGCCGTGCCGGGTCCGGCACGGTGCTGATCGACCCCCTCCCGCTGGACGATCTGGGCACCCTGGACGCCGCGCTCGCGGACACCGAGTGGGTGCTGCACGCCGCCAGCCAGGACCTGCCGTGCCTGGCCGAGCTCGGCATGAGACCGCGCCGGCTCTTCGACACCGAGCTGGCCGCGCGGCTGGCCGGCTTCGAGCGGGTGGGCCTCGCCGCGCTCACCGAGCAGCTGCTCGGCTTCTCGCTGGAGAAGCATCACTCGGCGGCGGACTGGTCGACCCGGCCGCTGCCGGAGTCGTGGCTCACCTACGCCGCGCTCGATGTGGAATTGCTCACCGACCTGCGTGACGTGCTCGCCGCCGAGCTGGAGCGGCAGGGCAAGACCGCGTGGGCGGCCGAGGAGTTCGCCGCGCTGGTGGCCGGCGCCGACCGGCCGCCCCGGGTCCGTCCCGACCCGTGGCGCCGCACCTCGGGCATCCACCGGGTCCGCGGAGCGCGGGCCCAGTCCCGGGTCCGCGCCCTCTGGTACGCACGGGACGGCGTCGCTGCCCGGCGGGACTCCGCGCCCGGACGGGTGCTGCCCGACTCGGCGATCGTCGCGGCGGCCGAGGCCGACCCGAAGGACGAGCGCACCCTGCTCGGCATCCCCGGCTTCGGTGGCCGCTCGGTGCGCCGGCTGGCGAAGATCTGGCTGGACGCGCTCGACCAGGCCCGGTCCCTGCCGGACGACGCGCTGCCGGTGAACCAGCCGGTGGAGGGCCCGCCCCCGCCGCACCGGTGGGCCGAGCGTGACCCGGTCGCGGCGGCCCGGCTGGCCCGGTGCCGGCAGATCGTGGTCGGCACGGCCGAGAAGCACAACCTGCCCCCGGAGAACCTGATCAGCCCGGACTTCGTCCGCCGGCTGGCCTGGTCACCGCCGGACGAGATCTCCGAGCAGACGGTGAGCGGCACCCTGCTCGGCTTCGGCGCCCGCAACTGGCAGGTCGGGCTGCTCGCCGCCCAGCTCAGCGAGGTGCTGCCGGACCCGGCTTAAGGGGATGTGACCAATTCGCGGATGCCCTGGCAGCCTCTAGTTACCGGCGAGTAGCATTGCCGACACATTTGGGTTCACGCCCGCAAGGAGGCTTGCTGTGCCCCGTGAAGTACGCGAGGTCGTCTTCGTCGACGGCGTCCGCACCCCGTTCGGCAAGGCGGGCGGCATGTACGCCGAGACCCGCGCCGACGACCTGGTGATCCGCTGCATGCGAGAGCTGCTCAAGCGGAACCCCAACCTCCCCCCGGAGAAGGTGGAGGAGGTCGCGATCGCGGCCACCACGCAGATCGGCGACCAGGGCCTGACCCTCGGCCGGACCGCCGCGCTGCTCTCCGGCCTGCCCAAGACCACTCCGGGCTACTCGGTGGACCGGATGTGCGCGGGCGCCATGACCGCGGTCACCAACGTGGCCGGCGGCATCGCGATGGGCGCGTATGACATCGCCATCGCCGGTGGCGTCGAGCACATGGGCCGGCACCCGATGGGTGAGGGCGTCGACCCCAACCCGCGGATCCTGGCCGAGAAGCTGGTCGACCCGTCCGCCCTGGTCATGGGCTCGACCGCGGAGAACCTGCACGACCGCCTGCCGCACATCACCAAGGAGCGGGCCGACCGTTACGGCCTGAACTCCCAGATCAAGACCGCCAAGGCGTACGCCGACGGCAAGATCCAGCCCGACCTGGTGCCGGTCGCGATCCGCAGCGCCGAGCTGGGCTGGGGCCTGGCCACGGTCGACGAGGCGCCCCGCCAGACCTCGCTGGAGAAGCTGGCCACCCTGAAGACCCCGTTCCGCCCGCACGGCCGGGTCACCGCGGGCAACGCGGCCGGCCTGAACGACGGCGCGACCGCGGCCATCCTGGCCGACGAGGCGACCGCCCGTGAGCTGGGCCTGCCGGTCGCCATGCGGATGGTCTCCTACGCGTTCGTCGGCGTCGAGCCGGAGATCATGGGCTACGGCCCGGTCCCGGCGACCGAGAAGGCGCTGAAGAAGGCCGGCCTGACCATCGACGACATCGGCCTGTTCGAGCTGAACGAGGCCTTCGCCGTCCAGGTGCTCGCCTTCCTCGACCACTACGGCATCGCCGACGACGACCCGCGGGTCAACCCGTGGGGCGGCGCGATCGCCATCGGTCACCCGCTCGCGTCCTCGGCCATCCGCCTGATGACGCAGCTCGCCCGGCAGTTCGCCGAGCGTCCCGACGTCCGCTACGGGATCAACGCGATGTGCATCGGCATCGGCATGGGCGGCACCGTTATCTGGGAGAACCCGTACTGGGAAGGCGCGAAGTGATCGAGAACCCGAACGAGGTAGTGACCAAGGCGATCGTCCGCCTGGTCCAGGTACCCGGGCTCGAGAAGCCCGCGGCCCTCATCACGCTGGACAACGGCTTCGACCACAAGAAGCCGAACAGCTTCGGCCCGGCCGGGCTGAAGTCCCTCGACGAGGCGATCACCGCGGCCACCGAGGCGAACCCGGCGTTCATCGCGCTGACCGGCAAGCCGTACATCTTCTGCGTGGGCGCGGACATCACCGGCATGCCGCTGATCTCCTCGCGGGACCAGGCCGTCGCGCTGGGCGAGCTGGGCCACCGGGTCTTCGCCCGGCTGAAGAACAGCGAGATCCCGACCTTCGCGTTCGTCAACGGCGCGGCGCTCGGCGGTGGCCTCGAGGTCGCCCTGCACTGCCACTACCGCACGGTCTCCACCGGCGCGGCGGCGATGGGTCTGCCCGAGGTCGCGATCGGCCTGATCCCCGGCTGGGGCGGAAGTCAGATCCTGCCGAACCTGATCGGCATCGCCGGCGCGGCGCAGGTCATCCTGCAGAACCCGCTGACCCAGAAGGTGCTGCGCCCGAAGCAGGCCAAGGAGATGGGCGTCGCGGACGCGCTCTTCGAGGCGGCCGACTTCCTGGAGAGCTCGCTCGCCTGGGCCGCCGGCGTGGTCAAGGGTGAAGTCACCGTGGAGCGGCCGGAGATCGACCGCGACATGTGGGACGGCGTGCTCTGGTTCGCCAAGCAGCAGCTCGACGAGAAGCTGCACGGCGCGGTCCCGTCCGCCAACAAGGCGATCGAGCTGCTGGCGCTGGCCAAGGAGGCGTCCTTCGAGGACGGCACCGCGGCCGAGACCGAGGCGCTCGCCGACCTGATCATGGGCGACGAGTCCCGCGCCAGCCTGTACTCGTTCGACCTGGTCCAGCGCCGGGCGAAGCGGCCGGTGGGCGTGCCGGACAAGTCGCTGGCCCGCAAGGTCACCAAGGTCGGCATCGTCGGCGCCGGCCTGATGGCCTCGCAGCTGGCCCTGCTGTTCCTGCGCCGCCTGCAGGTCCCGGTCGTGCTGACCGACCTGGACCAGACCCGCGTCGACAAGGGCGTGGGCTACGTCAACGAGCAGATCGACAAGCTGGTTGCCAAGCGCCGGATGGACGAGGGCACCGCGGCCAAGCTGCGCGGCCTGATCAGCGGCTCGGTGGACAAGTCGGTCTTCGCCGACGCCGACTTCGTGATCGAGGCCGTCTTCGAGAACCTCGAGCTGAAGAAGCAGATCTGGGCCGAGTTCGAGAAGATCGTCTCCCCGGAGGCGATCCTCGCGACCAACACCAGCTCGCTGTCGATCACCGACATGGCGGCCGACCTGGAGCACCCGGAGCGGGTCGTCGGCTTCCACTTCTTCAACCCGGTCGCGGTCCTCCCGCTTCTGGAGATCATCAAGGGCGAGAAGACCGACGACGCCACGCTGGCTACCGCGTTCGAGGTCGGCAAGCAGCTGAAGAAGTCGTCGGTGCTGGTCAAGGACGCCCCGGCGTTCGTGGTCAACCGCCTGCTCACCCGGGTCACCAGCGAGATCTTCCAGGCTGTCGACGCGGGCACCCCGCTCGACGTGGTGAACGTGGCGATGGACCCGCTGGGTCTGCCGATGCGCCCGATCGCCCTGCTCCAGCTGGTCGGCCCGGCGGTCGCCTACCACGTGGGCGAGACGCTGCACGCGGCGTTCCCGGACCGGTTCAAGGACAGCCCCAACCTCAAGAAGATCGTCGACGCCGGCCTGCCGGTCATGGTCGACGACGAGATCAACCCCGAGGTGGTCGCGCTCCTGGAAACCGGCTCGGCGCCGCTGACCGCCGACGAGGTACGCCAGAAGGCGCTCGACGCCCTGGCCGAGGAGATCCGCCTCATGCTCGACGAGGGTGTCGTCGCCGAGGCGCAGGACATCGACCTGTGCATGATCCTCGGCGCCGGCTACCCGTTCCACCTGGGTGGCATCACGCCGTACCTGGACCGCAGCGGCACCGCCGAGCGGGTCACCGGCAAGCGGTTCCTGCCCAGCGGCGTGGCGAACGTCCGCGCCTGAGAAGAGCACCCCGTGTGATGCCCGTCCGGCTCTGCCGGGCGGGCATCACCGCTTCGCGGGAACGCTCGCGCTGGCCGCGACCACCGGTGTGGTGTCGGCGGCCGGCAGTGAGACGGTGACCTCCAGGCCGCCACCCTCCAGCGCGACCGCCGAGACCGTGCCGCCGTGCGCGTCGCAGACCGCCCGGACGATGGACAGCCCGAGACCCGACCCGCGTGACCCGGTCCGCTCCCAGCCGCCCCGCTGGAACGGCTCGAACAGCCCCGGCACGTCGCCCGGCTCCACCTCGTAACCGGTGTTGCCGACCACCAGGACGGCATGCCCGTTCACCGACTCGGTCCGCAGCCAGAGGCGGCCGAGCAGATGGTTGTAGCGGATCGCGTTCTCGATCAGGTTGCCGGCCAGCCGGTCCAGCAGGCTCGGGTCGCCGACCACCGGCGCCGGCTCCAGCTCGGTGCTGACCTCCAGTTTCATCCGCTCGGCCTCGGCCTTCACCGCGGACAGTGCGTTGTAGACGCTGGTCGCCAGGTCGGCCGGCACCTTGCGGACCAGCCGCCGGCCGGACTGCGCCTCCGAGCGGGCCAGCACCAGCAGCGCGTCGACCAGCCCGTTCGCCCGCTCCGAGGCGTTGCGGACCACCTTGGCCATCCGCCGGTACTCGGCCACGTCGGCCTCGTCGTCGCTGAGCGTCACGTCGATCTCGGTCCGCATCACCGCGAGCGGGGTCCGCAGCTCGTGCGAGGCGTTCGCCACGAACCGTTTCTGCGACTCGAACGCGGCCGCCAGCCGGTCCAGCATGGCGTCGAAGGTGCGGGCCAGCTCGGCCACCTCGTCGTCCGCCCCGGAATAGCGGATCCGCTGGTCGAGCGTCTCCTCGCCGAGCCGCTGGGCGGTCTGGGTCACGCTGTGCAGCGGCCGCAGGGCCCGGCCGGCCACCGCGTACGCCCCGGCGATGCCGATGATGCCGACCCCGGCCAGCGCGCTCAGGCCGGTGAAGAGCAACTCCCGGGAGGCCTGCTCGACCATCTGGGTCTGCCAGGAGAACGCCTCGCGGGTGGTGCCGTCGGCCAGGGTGACCGTGGATCCGACCCGCAGCTCGTCGACCGGATGCAGCGACTCGCTGACCAGCAGCCAGGCCAGCAGCACCAGGGCGACCCCGGCGCCGACCAGCAGGATGCCGTTGAGCAGCGTGAGCCGCAGCCGCAACGTGGGCCGCAGCTGCAGCCGCAACGGCCGGCGGTTCCGGCCCGGATAGACGGTCACGAGGCCACGACCGGTTCGGGAACCCGGTATCCGGCGCCGACCACGGTCTCGATCAGCGGCGGATCACCGATCTTCTTGCGCAGGGTGTTGATGGTGACCCGCACGGTCGTGGTGAACGGGTCGGTATTGGCGTCCCAGACCCGCTCCAGCAGCTCTTCGCTGGAGACCACCCCGCCACGGGCCTTGAGCAGCTCCTCCAGCACCCCGAACTCCTTGTTGGTGAGCTCGATCGGGGCGCCGCCACGGGTCACCACCCGGCGGGTCTGGTCGAGCACCAGGTTGCCGACGGTGAGCACCGGTGGCGCGGCCGGGGTGGCCCGCCGGCCCAGCGCCTGCACCCGGGCCACCAGCTCCTCGAAGGCGAACGGCTTGGCCAGGTAGTCGTCGGCGCCCAGCTCGAGCCCCTCCACCCGGTCGGCGACCGTGCTGCTCGCGGTGAGCATCAGCACCCGGGTCAGGGCGCCGGACTCGACCAGCGCAGCGCAGATGTCGTCGCCGTGCATGCCGGGCAGGTCACGGTCGAGCACGACCACGTCGTACCGGGTCACGTACGCCATCTCGTGACCTTCCAGCCCGTCGTACGCCACATCGACGGCCATGCCCTTGCGGCGCAGCCCGCGCACGATCGCGTCGGCCAGGTTGCGCTCGTCTTCCACCACCAGCACCCGCATAGCCAAAGGCTACCGAAGGCGCCACACCCCGATGGAGGCGTCGACGCGGCGGCAGACCAGCACACCGGCGGTGAAGTGGCAGTCACCGGCGACCCGGTCGGCCGCCCCCAGAACGCGGATCCGGAGCCGGTCCAGGTGCAGCACGCCGTACCAGAGCCGGTCCTCGCCGGAGGTGGTGCGCCGGACGTAGGCGGTGCCCGGCTCCGGGCCCGGTCCGGCGCTCTGCCACAGCCCCATGTCGGCGAGCACGTCGCCGGTCTCCGGGTCGAGGACGTAGAGCCGCGGGTACGCGGTGCCCGGCATACCGGTCAGCAGCCGGTCGCCGATCCGCTCGGCGTAGTCCCAGCGGTCCGAGGACCAGCGTTCCCGCCCGGACGCCGGATCGATCACCAGGATCCCCCGCTGCGGCAGGAAGGCGCAGATCAGGTTCCCGCACTGGGCCGGGCCGCGGTACCAGCTCAGGTTCATACCGGTGTGCCAGCGCGGCTCGAGCCCGGTGGTGATGTCGTACCCGGTGGTCCCGGAACCGCCGGCGCCGATCAGGACCAGATCGCCCGCCGGCCAGAGCGACGTGGCCACGTCCCGGCGCTCCGGCACGGGAACCGCGGCCACCACCCGCCCGGTACGCGTGTCCCGGGCCACCAGCCGCCCGTCCCCGGTCAAGATGTAGAGCCACTTCGGATAGCCACCGGTGTAGCTCGACACCCCCACGTCGTCCCGGTCGCCCTGGCGCACCGTCCAGCGCGCCTTCCCGGTACGCAGATCGACACCCTGCCACTCGGCGTCCCCGAAGGCGGCGCCCTCCTGCCGGACCAGCGCCAGCCCCTCGGCCGCCGAGACGCCCTGCAACTGGACCGGCCGCTGCCAGAGCGGCTGGTCGATCCCGGAGCGCAGCGCGATGGTGCCGAACCTGACGGTGCGCTCCTCCTGGACCGTCACCAGCAGCAGGTCGCCGGCCACGTCGACGTTGAGCACGTCACCGCTGACCGCGACGGTGTGCTCGGAGAGCAGGGTGGCGTCCGGCAAGGCATACGCCCGGATGGTCCGTTCACCCTCAGCCGCGTCCCGCCCGATCACGAAGAGCCGGTCGCCGACGACCCGGATGGCGTCGCCGAGCGCGGCCGGGATGACCGCCGGGGACGCCGGTTCGGCGCGGGCGCCCGATCCGGCGAGCGAGGCCAGCAGCACGGCGGTGAGCAGCACGAGCAGCAGGCGATAGGGCACCGGCGGCACCGGGAGGGCAGCGGCGGGCAGCCGCGACCCACCGCGCGACACCTCACCCAGATCGATCAGGACACCGCTCACCGCAGAGCCTCCCAGGCCCCCATTCTGCCGTTCGGAGGCTCAGATGCGGTACGCCCGAACTCGCACGCCGGCGCCCTCCCGGCAGACCAGGTGGTGGTCGTCGGCCTCGCAGTCGCCGGTGTTCTCGGCGGCGCCCAGCACCCGCAGCTCGGGCCGGCCCGGGAAGACCACCGCGAAGGTCTGCCGGCCGGCCCCGCTGTCGCGCCGCAGCACCAGCGCGCCGTCCGGCTCACCGGTGTACGCCTCGTCCCAGCCGGTCAGGTCGACCCGGTCCCGCCCGGTACGCGGGTCGGCGAGCCGTATCGGCCGCCCGGTCCCGGCGTCGGTCTCCAGCACGAACCCGGCCCGCCGGGCCAGGTCCACCCCGGCGTTCGCGGTCCACGCCGTCGCCCCGGTCGCCGGGTCCAGCACCGACAGATCGGTGCCGGTCGCCGCGCAGAGCACGTCCGTGCAGGCCCGGGAGTCGCCCTGGGAGTCCGGGAGGGCGCGGGCCCAGAGCCGGCGCAGGGTCCGCGTGTCATAGGCCACCTGCTGCCCCGGATCCCGGTAGCCGACCAGGGCCACGTCCCCGACGACCGACGCCGTGGCCGGTCCCGTCCCGTTCAGCTCGGGGACCTCGGCCTCGGCGAGTGTCGTCCCGGTCGCCCCGGCGAGCAGGGTCAGCCGGTCGGAAGCGGTGATCAGCACGGCCGGCCGGTCGCCGTGGACCGGGTCGACGGTCACCGACCCGCGCGGGGTGAAGGTCCAGAGTGCCCGGCCGGTCGCCAGGTCGATGCCGCGGACCTCGGTGCGGGTCGGCGGCTCGGTGTGCGGCACCCCGTCGGCCGAGAAGTAGAGCAGGCCCGGGTCGCCGGAGGCCTGGTCGTACTCGGTGCCGGGCCGGAAGATCCGGTCCACCACCACGCCGAGCCCGCCACTGGTGAGCGGGGTGACCGAGATCGGCGAGCTCCACCGGACCCGGCCGTCACGGGCGTCGATCGCGGTGGTGGCGGCGAACCCCTCGGAGAGCAGCACCACATCGCCGGAGCGGCGGATCGAGAACGCGCCGAACACCCCCTCGGCGGGGTCGTAGCTCATCCCGATCGGCACCTGAGCGGTCCACAGGCGGCGCGGCGGCTGCTCCGGCGCCCAGGCGATCAGCTCACGCTCCGGGCCGTCCACAGCGGCCGTGTAGAGCCGCCCGCCGACCAGCCGCAGCGGCGTCTCGACGACGCCGGCCGCCTCGACCAAACCCAGGTCGCGCCAGAGCGTGCGGCCCGCCGGGACGGCGCCGCCGAGGGCGAGCAGCAGCACCGCGGCCACCAGCAGGCCGGCGTGCCGGTAACGCCACGGCGGGGGGCGCCGGCTGGGCCGCGGGTCGAGCGGGGCGTCGCGGTCCAGGTCGATCAGCGTCACGCCCCACCCTTCACCGGTACGCGGTCAGCCCGCTCTCGTGGTCGTCCGGTAGGCCCAGACGAGCAGTTCGCCGTACATCGACCGGCAGACCAGCCGCTCCGGGGCGGTCTGGCAGTCGCCGGTGCCCTCCGGGAGGTCGGCCAGCAGACGCGGGCGATCAAGGCCCTCGGCGACGACCGCGACCATGGTACGCGCGCCGGGACCGATCTCCCGGGTCACCAGCAGCTCGCCGCCGGCGGTGGTCCCGGCGACCGGGCGCCAGCCGGTCAGGTTCGTCAGCTCCCGGCCGGTCGCCGGGTCCACCACGGCCGCCGGGTCGCTCGGGCCGGTGGAGGTGTACGCGATCAGCCGGGACCCGTACTGCTCGACGGTCCGCCAGCCGGGCCGGCTCCAGCGCTCGATCCCGGTGGTGGGCTCGATCGCCCGGACGCCGCCGGGGCCGAGCAGGCAGGCCAGTTCGCCGCACGGCCGGACCCGCTGGACGGCCGGGGCCGGGCCGTTCCACAGCAGGCGCAGCGTCACCGGGTCGTACGCGGACACCTCGATGCCCAGCGGCCCGGGATGCCGCAGCAGCACCGCCTCACCGACGACCACCGGGTTCTCCGGGTCGTAGTCGGTCATCGGGAAGATCTGGCTGGCGAGGTGGGCGCCGGTCGGCACGTCGTACAGGTCGGCGGTCTGGTCGTCGCGGACCAGCATGATCCGGGACATGCCGCCGGGCACGCTGAGCAGCACCGCGGTGTTGGGCACCGCGACGCGCCAGCGGGCCAGGCCCACGGCGGGGTCGATCACCTCGACGGCGTTCTGCACCCGGCGGCCGCTGCCGGAGGTGCTGCGCACCCCCTCGACGGCGAAGAGCAGCGCGGTGCCGGGGAACGACACCACGTTGCGCTCGTGGTACCACTGCCGGGCGCCGGTCTCCAGGGAGATCGCCGAGGTGCCGGGCTCGTCGCGGCCCACGCTCCAGGGCCGCAGCAGCAGCATCCCGCTGCCGGTCCGCAGCCGGTAGACCGGCTGGTTCTGGTCGATCTGCCAGCGCCGCTCACCGTCGGCCAGCCGGTACGAGCTGAGCCGGCCGGCCGCCTGGATCAGCAGCCGGCCGTCGTCGTCGATCGTGTACGGATCGCCGGGCCCGATCGGCACCCGCAGCACCTCGGTGAGCGGCGGCGCGGGCGGAGACGCCGCGGACGTCACACCGAAGAGCAGGAAGAGCACGACGAGGGCCGGACCGAACCAGGGTGACGTCGTGCGCCGCCCTGGTCGGTGATAGGACTCCGGTTCCCCGCGTTCCAGGCCGAGATCGATGACGACCGGCCCGCCGTACGTGTCCGCACCCATTCCTCAAAGGTAACGACTGCGTAACGAAAGCGCCCGGTGAGGCGGGTGGGACCTTCAGACCGTGGTCCGCGGCTCCGTCACCGCGTCGGCGGTCTCGCCCCGCGACACCCAGCCGGTCACGTCCCGCGCGATGTCCTGCGCGGTCAGGCCCAGCGTGGCGAGGATCTCCGCCCGGGTGCCGTGCGCGTGGAAACCGACCGGGACACCGAAGTCGCGCAGCGGCACGGTGACACCGGCGTCGCGCAGCGCGCTCGCCACGGCGTCACCGACACCGCCGGCCCGCACCCCGTCCTCGACGGTGACCACGAACCGGTGCTGGGCGGCCAGGCCGGTCAGCTCGATCGGCACCGGACGGACCCAGCGCGGGTCGACGACGGTCACGCCGTAACCCTGCTCGGCCATCCGCTCGGCCACCTCCAGGCCGAGGCCCACGAACGAGCCCACCGCGACCAGCAGCACGTCCTTGCGCTCGTCCTCACGCAGCACGTCCACCTGGCCGACCCGGCGCAGCGCCGGGGTGGCCGGCGCGACCGCGCCGGTCGCGAAGCGCACGATGGTCGGGCCGTCGTCCACCGCGACCGCCTCGCGCAGTTCCTCGCGCAGCGTGGCCTCGTCGCGCGGCGCGGCGATCCGCAGGCCGGGCACCACGCCGAAGACGCTCATGTCCCACATGCCGTAGTGGCTCGGCCCGTCCGGCCCGGTGATCCCGGCCCGGTCCAGCACGAAGGTGACCGGCAGGTTGTGCATCGCCACGTCCAGCAGGACCTGGTCGAACGCCCGGTTCAGGAAGGTGGCGTAGACCGCCACCACCGGGTGCAGGCCGCCCATCGCCAGACCGGCCGCGCTGGTCGCCGCGTGCTGCTCGGCGATGCCCACGTCGTAGGTGCGCTCCGGGTACTTCGCCGCCAGGGCGGCGATGCCGGTCGGCTCGGCCATCGCGGCGGTGATCCCGACCACATCCGGCCGCTCGTCGGCGATCTTCACCAGCTCGTCGGAGAACACCGCCGTCCACTTCAGCGACGGCTTCGCGGTGAGCGCGCCGGTCTGCGGGTCGAACGCGCCCGGACCGTGCAGGCAGTCCGCCTCGTCCTGCTCGGCGGGGCGGTAGCCGTAGCCCTTGCGGGTGACCGCGTGCACGATCACCGGGGCGTTGAAGCCCTTGGCCCGGCGCAGCGCGGACTCCATCGCCTGCTGGTCGTGGCCGTCCACCGGCCCGATGTACTTCAGGCCCAGGTCCTCGAACATCGGCTGCGGGCTGACCGCGTCCTTGATGCCCTTCTTGACCGCGTGCAGCACCTCGAAGACCGGCTTGCCCACCACCGGGGTCTGCCCCAGCGCGTCCTTCACCAGGTCGAGCACCTTCTCGTAACCCGGGTTGAGGCGCAGCGTGGAGAGGTGGTCGGCGAGCCCGCCGATGGTCGGCGCATACGACCGGCCGTTGTCGTTGACCACGATGACCAGCCGGTTGCGGGTGGCGGCGATGTTGTTGAGCGCCTCCCAGCACATGCCACCGGTCAGCGCGCCGTCACCGACGACCGCGACCACGTGCCGGTCCTCGCCCCGCAGGGTGAACGCCTTGGCCAGCCCGTCCGCGTAGGACAGGGCGGTGGAGGCGTGCGAGTTCTCGATCAGGTCGTGCTCGCTCTCCGCCTGGCTCGGGTAGCCGGTGAGGCCACCGCGCTGGCGGAGCAGATCGAAGCCGTCCTGCCGGCCGGTGACGATCTTGTGCACATAGGCCTGGTGGCCGGTGTCGAACAGGATCCGGTCGCGTGGCGAGTCGAACACGCGGTGCAGGGCGAGGGTCAGCTCGACCACACCGAGGTTCGGACCGAGGTGCCCGCCGGTACGCGAGACCTTGGCCACGAGGAAGTCACGAATCTCGGCCGCGAGCAGGTCCAACTGCTCAGCGGTCAGTCGCTTGAGATCACCGGGAGCGGTGATGCTGCTCAGCAGGCCGGCCGGGGTCGAGGGGGAGTCGCTCATGAGCGTGGAGTCTATCCGTGCCACGCCGAAGCGCGACTGGAGCGAACGGTCAGAGCCGATCCCTCCACACAATTTCCACATCCACCGACCGGCCACCCCGGTTGGCCGGCCGCGCCGCGCGTCGGGCATCCTGGTAGGCACGCAGCGACTGGCGGCACAGGGATGGTCGAACCATCGGGGAGCTCGTCACGAGGAGTCGACCGCCTGGGCTCCCCGGCTGAGGAGTCGCGTATGTCTGCTCGTTTGCTTCCCGGCGCGCCCGTCGCCGAGTCCGTGCTCGACGACGTCAAGGCGCGGGTCGCCGCCCTCAAGGAGCGCGGTGTCCGGCCCAGCCTCGCCACCATCCTGGTCGGCGACGACGACGCCAGCGCGGGCTACATCCGGATCAAGCAGAAGCAGGCCGCCGAGCTCGGCTTCGAGTCGCCGCACCGGCACCTGAGCGGCGACATCACCCAGGACGACCTGCTCCGGGTGATCGCCGAGTTCAACGACGACAAGAACGTGCACGGCGTGCTGATCCAGTACCCGATCCCCGGCCACCTGGACTACGACGCGGCCCTGCAGACCCTCGACCCGGACAAGGACGTCGACGGCATGCACCCGCTCAACATGGGCCGCCTGGCCGTCGGCCTGCCCGGGCCGCTGCCCTGCACGCCGGCCGGCATCGAGGCGCTGCTCGCCTTCCACGAGATCCCGGTCTCCGGCCGTGAGGTGGTCATCCTGGGCCGGGGCGCCACCCTGGGCCGGCCGCTGGCGATGCTGCTGGCGCAGAAGCGCCCCACCGCCAACGCCGCGGTCACCGTGGTGCACACCGGGGTCAAGGACTGGCCGCGCTACACCCAGCGCGCCGAGATCCTGATCGCCGCCGCCGGCGTCCCCGGCATCATCAAGCCCGAGCACGTCAAGCCCGGCGCGGTGGTGATCGGCGCCGGCGTCCGCTACGAGGGCCGCCGCCTGCTCCCGGACGTCGAGGAGTCGTGCGCCGAGGTCGCCGGCGCCATCACGCCGCGTGTCGGCGGGGTGGGCCCCACCACGGTCGCCATGCTCTTCCGCAACGCCGTAACCGCCGCTGAGCGTGCCTGATTCACCCCGTGCGGCCGGGGCGCCCCGCGCGCCCCGGCTTCACGCCGTGGGCTCGGGGAGGAGCAGGGCGACGCACTCGACGTGCTGGGTCATCGGGAAGCAGTCGAAGGCCCGGATCTCCGTCGCCGCCCAGCCCACCGACCGGAACGTCGCCAGGTCCCGCGCCAGCGCGGCCGGATCGCACGCCACATAGGCGATCGCCCGCGGTCCGGCCGCCGCGACCGCCCGGACCACCTTCGCGCCCGCGCCGGCCCGCGGCGGGTCCAGCACCACCAGGTCGACCGGCCCGGTGACCCGCCGGCGGCTCAGCGCGGCGTCCACCCGGGCGGCCACCACCTCGACGTTCGGCAGGCCGCCGAGGTTGGCGCGGGCCGCGGCCACCCCGACCGGCGAGGACTCGACCACCGTCGTGCGGGCCCCGGTGCGCGCGGCCAGGGCCGCCGCGAAGAGGCCGGCCCCGCCGTACAGGTCCCAGGCGACCTCGCCTTCGGCGGGTCGCAACATCTTCAGCACCACACCGACGAGCGTGTCGGCGGCGGCCGGGTGCACCTGCCAGAAACCCTCCACCGGTACGTGCCACGCACGGCCCCCGGTGATCTCGGTGACCTCCGGCGGCCCCGAGAGCCGGACCAGTCCCCCGGCCGACGGCGCGTCGGCCAGCTCGTCCCCGAGCGCCGGCGCCTGGCTCCCGGCCGGGCGGGCCAGCACCGCCACGTCCCCGCCGGTGGTGGCGACCGCCTGCAGCGAGTCCTGTTCCGGCCAGGTGCGGGCGAGCAGGTCGAGGTCCTGGACGGCCGGGTGCGCGATCCGGCACCGGTCGATCGGCACCACCTCGTGCGAGCGGTGCTGGAGCAGGCCGGGGCGGTCGGCGGCGTCCACCGCGTACCGGACTCGGCTGCGCCAGCCGAGCAGGCGGGCCGGGCCGGTCACGCCGGGCAGCGGCTCCACCCGTACGAAGATCCGGTCTTGATCTTCCGGGCTCAGCCCGGCCAACCGGGTGAGCTGTTCCCGGACCACCGCGGTCTTCCACCGCAGCTGCGCGTCGTCGGCGACGTGCTGCAGGTCGCAGCCGCCGCAGCCACCCGGATGCGACCACGGGCAGGGCGGCGTGACCCGGTCCGGGGAGGCCTCGTGGATCTCGACCGCGTCGGCCCGCAGATAACCCCGGTGCCGCTCGGTGATCTCGGCGGTGACCCGCTCGCCGGGCAGCGCGTGCCGGACGAAGACCACCCGGCCGTGCGGTCCGTCGATGCGGGCCACGCAGTGCCCGCCGTGCGCCGGGGCGCCCACGGTCAGCTCGACCCGGTCGCCCTCCACCAGATCGTCCTCGACCCCGGTCGGCACCGGCCGGCTCATGACTGCCCGCTTCCGCTGTCGGCGCGCTCGGCGCTCTCCTCATCGTCGCCGCGGTTGCGCGGCCCGCGGGCCGGGGCCCGGCTCAGGCCGCGGTCCAGCCGCTCCAGGTCGCGGTCCTGGCTGGACCGCAGCTGCCAGGGCACGCTGGTGACCATGACGCCCGGCTCGAAGAGCAGGCGGCCCTTGATCCGCAGGGCGCTCTGGTTGTGTAGCAGATTCTCCCACCAGCGGCCGACCACGTACTCCGGCACGAAGACGGTCACCACGTCGCGCGGCGACGAGCGGCGCACGCTCTTCACGTAGTCGATGATCGGCCGGGTGATCTCCCGGTACGGCGAGTCGACCACGGTCAGCGGCACCGGCACCTGCCGTCGCTCCCACTCCTGCTGGATGTTGCGGGTGTCGGTGTCGTCCACGTTCACGGTGACCGCGGTCAGCGTGTCCGGCCGGGTCGCCTGCGCGTAGGCGATCGCCCGCAGCGTCGGCATGTGCACCTTGCTGACCAGCACGATCGCGTGGTTGCGGGAGGGCAGCACGGGCCGCTCGTCGGTCGGCTTGAGTTCCTCGGCGACCCGGGTGTAGTGCCGGTGGATGGCCACCATGAGCCCGTAGATGACCACCATCATGGTGATGGCGATCCAGGCCCCGAGCAGGAACTTCGTGATCAACACGATGATCAGTACTGCCCCGGTGAGGCCCATGCCGAACGTGTTGATGGCCCGCGAACGGATCATGCGGCGCCGCCGGTCCGGGTCCCGCTGGGTCCGCAGCAGGCGGTTCCAGTGCCGGATCATGCCGGCCTGCGACAGGGTGAACGACACGAAGACGCCGACGATGTAGAGCTGGATCAGCTTGGTGACCTCGGCGTGGAAGGACACGATCAGCACGATCGCGGCGACCGCCAGGAAGAGGATGCCGTTGCTGAAGGCCAGCCGGTCGCCGCGGGTGTGCAGCTGCCGGGGCAGGAAGCGGTCCTGGGCGAGGATCGAGCCGAGCACCGGGAAGCCGTTGAACGCGGTGTTGGCGGCCAGGAACAGGATCATCGCGGTGACCCCGCCGACCACCAGGAGCATGATCGAGCCGGGACCGAACACGGTCTCGGCGAGCTGGGTGGTGACCGTCTTCTGCACGTAGTTCGCCGGGCCGGAGAGGATCTGCAGGGCCGGGTCCTCGACGAACTGCAGGTGGGTCGCCCGGGCCAGGGTGATGATGCCGAACAGCATCACGATGGCGAGGCTGCCCAGCAGCATCAGCGTGGTGGCGGCGTTGCGGCTCTTCGGCGGTTTGAACGCGGGCACCCCGTTGGAGATCGCCTCGACGCCCGTCAGCGCCGCACAGCCCGAGGAGAACGTGCGTAACAGCAGGAAGACGAACCCGATCTGGGTGAGGTGATGCTCCTCGGCGTCGATCACCAGGCTGGCGCTCGGCGCCCGCAGGTCCTCGCCGAGCACGAAGACCCGGATCAGGCCGGTGACGATCATCCCGACCATGACGACGATGAACAGATAGGTGGGCACCGCGAACGCGGTCCCGGACTCGCGCAGGCCACGCAGGTTGAGGGCGCTGAGCAGGATCACCGCGCCGACCGCGACGCCGACCTTGTTCTCCTCCACCCAGGGCACCACGGAACCCAGGTTGCTGACCCCGGAGGAGACCGAGACGGCGACGGTAAGGATGTAGTCGACCAGCAGCGCGCTGGCCACCCCCAGCCCGGCCTTCGGCCCGAGGTTGACCGTGGCCACCTCGTAGTCGCCGCCACCGGAGGGGTACGCGTGCACGGTCTGCCGATAGCTGGCGACCACCGTCACCATCACCACCGCGACCGCCAGCGTCACCCAGGGCGAGTAGATGTAGGCGGCGGCACCGGCGATGGAGAGGGTCAGCAGGATCTCGTCCGGTGCGTAGGCCACGCTGGAGAGCGCGTCGCTCGCGAAGACCGGCAGGGCGATCCGCTTCGGCAGCAGCGTGTGCTTGAGCCTGTCCGAGCGGAACGGCCGGCCGAGGAGCAGCCGTTTGGCTAGGGAGGTGGTACTTGCCACGAGTGCCAAGAGTACGGGCGGACCGCATCGCCCGTACCCCGCCCCGGACACGGCCGCCGACAGGCACATGGCAGGCTCACACTGGTCCGTAGTGATTCGGGAGGGCACGAACCGTGCACGTGGTGATCATGGGGTGTGGGCGGCTCGGTTCCACGCTGGCCCAGAAGCTCGACGCGCAAGGTCATCACGTGGCCGTGATCGACCGGGACGCGGAGGCGTTCCGGCGGCTCGGCGCTGACTTCGGCGGCGTCACGATCAACGGGATCGGCTTCGACCGGGACGTGCTGCAGGCCGCCGGCATCGAGCGGGCGGACGCGTTCGCGGCGGTCTCCAGCGGCGACAACTCCAACATCATCTCGGCCCGGCTGGCCCGGGAGACGTTCGGCGTGTCCCGCGTGGTGGCCCGCATCTACGACTCCCGGCGCGCCCAGGTCTACGAGCGGCTCGGCATCCCCACGATCGCGACGATCCGGTGGGCCGCCGACCGGATGTTCCGCTATCTCGTGCCGGAGGACCGGGTCGAGGTCTTCCGGGACCCGACCAGCGTGGTCAGCATCGTCGAGGCGCCGCTGCACCGGGACTGGATCGGCCGCACGGTGAAGTCGCTGGAGGAGCGGACCGGCGCCCGGGTCGCCTACCTCACCCGGTTCGGGATGGGCCTGCTCGCCCAGCCGTCCACCGTGCTCCAGGACGGCGACCAGGTCTTCATGCTGGTGACCGACGAGAGCGTCGGCAACGTGCTGGACATCGCCGAGCACGCCGACAAGGAAGGCCTGTAGACCATGCGCATCGCCATCGCCGGGGCCGGCAACGTCGGCCGGTCCATCGCGCAGGAGCTGATCGGCAACGGGCACGACGTGATGCTGATCGAGCGGCAGCCGCGCCAGCTCTGCCCGGAGCGGGTGCCCCAGGCGCAGTGGGTGCTCGCCGACGCCTGCGAGCTGAGCAGCCTGGAGGAGGCCGATCTGGCGTCCTGCGACGTGGTGGTGGCCGCCACCGGCGACGACAAGGCCAACCTGGTGGTCTCGCTGCTCGCCAAGACCGAGTTCGCGGTGGCCCGGGTGGTGGCCCGGGTGAACCGCGCCGAGAACGAGTGGCTCTTCACCGAGCAGTGGGGCGTCGACGTCGCGGTCAGCAAGCCCCGCCTGATGGCCGCCCTGGTCGAGGAGGCGGTGACGGTCGGCGACCTGGTCCGGCTGATGACCTTCCGGCAGGGCGAGGCGAACCTCGTCGAGATCACCCTGCCGCGCGACGCCCCGTACGAGGGAAAGCCCCTGCGCTCCGTGCCGATGCCCCGCGACGCCGCCCTGGTCGCCATCCTGCGGGGCAAGCGGGTCCTCGTGCCGACCCCGGACGACCCGCTGGAGGCCGGCGACGAGCTGATCTTCGTGTGCACCAGTGACGTGGAGGAGCAGATCCGCGCCGTGGTGCTAGGCGACGGTGGCCTCTCGACGCTGGGCTGACGTCACCCGGTGGATCGCCCACGCCGTGAAGGCGAAGGTGGCCGCGTAGACCGGCCAGCTCACCAGGATCCGCACCACGCCGATGGCGTTGGCGTCCCCGATCGCGTAAAGGTACGCCTGGATGCCGGCGCGCAGGCTCAGCGAGGCGACCCAGAGCAGGGTCAGCCACTGGAAGGTCCGGAACAGCCGGGAGTTGCCGAACCAGTCCTGGCGGCCCTTGTTCGCCATGATGCCCCAGGCGTAACCGATCAGCGGCTTGCGGAACACCACCGACAGCAGCAGCACCGCGGCCTGCCCGAAGGTGAGCAGGATGCCCGGGAGGTAGAAGTTCTTGGCCTCGCCGGTGCGCCACGCCAGCCAGGCGCCGATCGCGATGCCGAACAGGCCGTTCACCGCGTGCCGGATCGGCTGCCGGCGGATCAGGCGGACCGCGCCGATGGCGACCGCCGAGCCGACCGACCCGATGATCGCCCAGAGCAGGGCCTCCCGCTTCGCCAGCTCCAGCACGTCGCCGAGCAGCACGTTGAGCAGGACGAAGGCCAGCACCGGCAGGCTCGACTCGATGAGGCCGCGCACACCGCCGAGTTGCTCGGCGATCTGCTCGCTCATCGACGGGAGCGGCTCCTCCTCGTCGTCCTTGCGGACCGGGTGCAGCTCGAGCTCCTCGACGACCTCCTCGGCGATCCGCTCCTCGACCGACTCGTGCGCGGCGTGGCGCGGCTCGCTGCCACTCACCGGGGCGCCTCCAGCTCGTAGTACGGGTTGTAGATCACCTTACGGTCGTCCCGGATCGCGATCCGGCCACGTGCCGTGAGCTGTCGCCCGGGCTCGATGCCGGCGATCGACCGGCGTCCCAGGAAGACGAGCGTGACCACGTCGCTGCCGTCGTAGAGGTCGGCCTCCAGCGTCGGCAGGTTGGTGCGAGGAGTGTACGCCACGGTCCGCAGTCGGCCCGACACCGAAACGACCTGTCCCCGCTGACACTGCCCGGCCGGGACGGCGCCGCACTTGGCGCTGTCCCGCTGCAGCTCCTGCGCGTCGAGCTCCTCCTCGGTCGCGGTCAACCGACTGAGAAGCTTGCGCAGCCCGGTGCGTTCCTCGGTAGTCATGACGTCGCTGTCACCCTTCCTCGACGCCGCATGGGTCTCGGACGGCACAGTGTGCTCGCGTGCCCGAGGTCCACGGTACGCCCGAGACCTTGGGGTGACATGGATCACTGCCTGACTATTCGGCCTGTTCGCCCGGACCCTGCTGAGCCATCTCCCGCGGCAGCCGCATCGGCAGCGGTTCGCGCACCGGGCGGGGCTCGTTGTCCCGGACCACGACCAGCCCGGACAGCACCTCGCCGAGCACGCCCTCACGTGCCGGGTCGGAGGCCGCCGCGCCCTGGTAGAGCGCACGGACCATCCAGCGCGGCCCGTCCACCCCGACGAAACGCACGTCGGCCGGGCCGTCCGGGGTGTTGACCCGGGCCGCCAGCTCGATCCCGTACTTCCCGTCGATCTCCTGCGGGGTCACCCCGTCGGAGGCCATCGCCTCGGCGATCTCGGCGCGCACCTCGTCCCAGATGCCCTCGGTCTTGGGCGCCGCGAAGACGCCCAGCTGCAGGGCGCTCTCGCCGTCCACCAGCACGATCTGCTCGACGCCGCCGTCCGGGTTGGCCTGCACCCGCACCTCGACGCCCTCGACCGCCGGGATCTGCAGACTGCCCAGGTCGAGGCGCTGCACCCCGCCCGGCGCGTGCTTGACGTCCCACGGGCCGGACTCGGGCGCCGGCGCCTCACCGTCGGCGGCCAGGCTGTCGGCGAGCGCCTTGGAGGGCGGCGCGTCGGCCGCACGAACGTGCTTCGCGCCACCGCGCTTACGGGAGAACATCAACTCCACCTTCCGTCTTTCAGTCCTGCGTCTACTGCCCGGGCAGCGCTGCGTGGCCGCCGGTCGAACCGTGCCCACCGGCTCCGCGGGAGGTGTCGTCGAGCGTCTCCACCACGTGGAACACGGCCCGCTCCACCCGCTGGACGACGAGCTGGGCGATCCGGTCGCCACGAGAGATCTTGACGGTGTTCTCCGGATCGTGATTGATCAGGATCACCAGAATCTCACCACGGTAACCGGCGTCGACCGTACCGGGCGCGTTGAGCACCGTCACGCCGAGGCGAGCGGCCAGCCCGGAGCGGGGATGCACCAGGCCCACGTAGCCCTCCGGCAGCGCGATCGCCAGCCCGGTACGGACCTTGGCCCGCCCGCCCGGGGCGATCTCCACCTCCTCGGCCGCGACCAGGTCCGCACCGGCGTCACCAGGATGGGCGTACGCCGGCAGGGGCAGGTCCGGATCGATCCGGCGGACCTGGATGACCACATCGCTCACAACGAGGAATCCTCACGGGTACGGGTACGGGTACAGCGGGCGGCACCTACCCTGCCATCCTGCCGCGCCGGGCAACGGAGGCGCGCCGTACCCTTCGAGGGTGACACCCGAGTCTGGCGCCCGCACGCTCCCGGCCTACCGAGAACGGCTCCGCCTGCCCTGGTGGGCGTGGCCGGCCGCCCTCACCACCGGCGCGATCGTCGCCACCGAGCTGGCCCTGGGCCTGCCCGGCCTGCCCGGCTGGCTGCCGTACGCGGTGGTTCTGCCGCTGTCGCTGCTGCTGCTCGTCCCGGCCGGCCGGATCCGGGTGGCGGTCACCGCCGACGAGTTCCAGGTCGACGACGCCCGGCTGCCGGTCTCGGTGATCTCCGACGTGGTCGCGCTCGACACCGCCGGCAAGAAGGAGGCGCTCGGCGTCGGTGCGCATCCGCTGGCCTTCGTGGTGCAGCGGGCGTGGATCGGCCCGGCCGTCCAGGTCCTGCTCGACGACCCCGCGGACCCCACGCCGTACTGGGTGGTCAGCACCCGGCACCCGGTCGAGCTGGCGACCGCGCTGCTCGAGGTCAGCCGTCGAGAGCGGGCCGGGCAGCCGAGCTGAGCTTGCCGCGCTCCTTGCGCAGGTCCTCGCGGACCTTGTCGCCCATCGCCCGGGTGGCCCGGCGGTTGAGGTAACTCGCCACCGCCGCGCCGGTGAGCATCGGCCCGAACGTGGTGAGGTTGCGGCCGAACCGCTTGAGCAGGGTGCGCTGGAGTTCCTTGCGGGTGGCCGTGCCCAGCACGGTCGCCACCCCCACACCCGGGATCAGTGGGTTCACCCCGCGCTGCCCGGACCAGGACTCGATCAGCTTCAGGGCGCGTTCCGGGGCGCCGCCGGTGATCGGCTGCCCGTACACCTCGTGCAGCTCTCCGAGCAGCTTGATCTCGATCGCCACCACGGCGACCGTCTCGGCGGCGAGCAGCACCGGCGCGGACAGCAGCGTCGGCGTCGCCACCCACTCGACCGAGGCGATCCCGCCGCCGGCCGCGCCGACCCCGGCGGTGGCCCGGGTGGCGTTGCGGATCAGCCGCTCCGCCAGCTCCTCGTCGTCCATGCCGGGAAAGTGCCGCTGCAGGGTCACCCGGTCGCGGACCGGGACGTGCGGTGCCACGTCGGCGACCATGTCGGCCATCCAGCGCAGCGCCGCCTTGGGGCGGAACAGCTGGCCGACGCCACGCGCCCGGATGTCGCCGATGAGCCGGCCCATCAGCCGTCGCCGGCCGGCCGGCTCCAGGTCGTCGTCGGCGAGTGCCGCGGCCGTCCGGCCGAGCTCGACGTCGGTCCCCGGCTCCTGGGCAGGTGTGGTCCGGGCAGGGTCGAACTCGGTGCCGGCACCGGACCCGTCGACGGGTTCGGTCGCACGATCCGCGTGGTTCATCGTCGTCCTCCCCTTCGGCCGTTACCGGTACCTGTGCCCGGTCACGCCCCAGGGTCAAACCCCGTGTCAAACCCCCGTGGCGAACGCCGTACGCCCGACCGCGTCAGCCGCGATCGGGTGTGGCGCGCTGCGCGCGAGTGCGCTCAGGCGCACTCGCGGCAGATCAGTTCCCCATTGCGCTCCACCGCCAGCTGGCTGCGGTGATGCACCAGGAAACAGCGGGCGCAACGGAACTCGTCGGTCTGCATCGGCAGCACCTTGACGGTCAGCTCCTCGTCGGCCAGGTCGGCGCCGGGCAGCTCGAAGCTCTCCGCCACCTCGACCTCGTCGACGTCCACTGCGCCCGACTGCGAGTCGGCGCGACGGGCCTTGAGCTCCTCGAGGCTGTCCTCGCCGAGGTCGACCTCATCGCGACGCGGGGCGTCGTAGTCGGTGGCCATCGGTCTTCACTCTCCTGTATCGATGTGTCGCTTGGCGTTAGTAACGCTTGCGACAAGGTTTCGGTTCCCGGTTCCGCTGGACGATTTCTGACACCAGGAACTACCCCGGCGAGCGCGGAACCTTACCGCCGCTGCGGCAGGGTTGTACGCGTTCTGGCGGCACATTGTTCCCGATGTGATTGAGGCGACATCAAAGTAGGGGCACCAGCGTCTGGATCATCGTCAACGCGCCGGAAGCATTCCCTGTTTCCGCGCGGCTGGCGGACAGACGCTAACCTCTCGACAAGCCCGGCGACGCTACCCGGGCCCTCCGTCGGAATCCTGGAGCCAGCCCCATGAGCTTTGCGCGCGTCCGAGCGCTCGTCGTCGTCGGAGTGCTCGCCGTCGCCGCGCTGGTCTTCGTCGTCGTGGCGCTCGTCCGCGACTCCCAGCGCGATCTCGCCAGTGGCAGCGACTGCCCGGCCGGCGCGCCGCTCGCCGACGTGCGGCTCCCGGACGACCCGGCCGAGGTCACCGTCAAGGTCCTCAACGGCACCAGCAAGTCGGGGCTCGCCGAGCAGGTCACCGAGCAGTTCCGCAACCGCCGGTTCACGGTCGAGGAGCCGGCCAAGAGCAAGACCAAGTTCAAGGGCGTCGCGGAGATCCGGTTCGGCCCGGAGGCGGTCGGCAAGGCTCAGCTGCTGCGGGCGTACTTCCTGGCCCAGTCCGAGATGGTCTACAGCCCGAAGCGCAAGGGCGCCACGATCGAGATCGTGCTCGGCAACGAGTTCCAGCAGCTGGCCACCACGACCGAGGTCAACCAGTCGCTGGTCCAGGTCGGCGAGCCGACCCTGCCGCCGGGTGCCTGCCTCAAGCCGGTCGAGGCGAAGGCCGAGAAGACCGAGGACGCGGGCTGAGCCTACGGCCCGCCCGCCGCGTCCAGCTCCACCAGCGCGTCGTGCAGCGCGGGGAAGATCGCCGGGGGCGCCGCCACGAGCATCGGCTTGCCGGCCGGCTCCCCGGAGAGGCCGGCGACGGTGAGTCCCGCCTCCGCCGCGATCAGGCCCCCGGCCGCGTGGTCCCACAGGTTGAGCCCCTTCTCGTAGTAGGCGTCCAGCGTGCCCTCCGCGACCAGGCAGAGGTCGAGGGCCGCCGCGCCGAGCCGGCGGATGTCACGCACCCGGGTGATCAATCGGGCCAGCACCGCACCCTGATGTGCCCGGCGCCGCGGGTCGTAACCGAACCCGGTGCCGACCAGCGTCTGGTCCAGGGTGGTCCGCGCCGAGCCGGTCAGGCGGCGGCCGTCCCGCCACGCCCCGCCGCCCAGGGTCGCCGTCCACTCGTCGCCGGTGGCGGCGTTGACGACCACTCCGGCCACCACCACGCCGTCGCGCTCAGCGGCCAGCGAGACCGCGTACTGGGGCAGGCCGTAGAGGTAGTTCACGGTGCCGTCGATCGGGTCCAGGATCCAGCGCACGGCGCCGGGGGCGACCGTCACGGAGTCCCCGTACTCCTCCCCCAGCACGCCGTCACCAGGCCGTTCGGCCAGCAGCGCGTCCACCACCTGCCGCTCGACCGCCTTGTCGGCCGCGGTGACCACGTCGGTGTCGGTGCTCTTGGTCTGCACGTCGCCGATCGCCTCGTCACGCATCCGCCGCGCGGTCGCCGCCGCCTCCCGGGCCACCCGCACGGCGACCGCCAGCAACTCGTCCGGCGTCGATACCGTCGAAAACTCGCTCACGTATGGGTCCTTTCCACCGTTAGCATTCTTGCGCCGAGCGTCTCTGACGAGGTCGTCGGGCCCTCGCGGCGTGCTGGAGGCGGAGGATCTCGGTCAGCGGCGCTACAATTCACCCCTGCCCACGCTTCACGGACTCTCACCTGCGGGACGGTCCGTGTCCCGAGGGCTCCCAAACCGACTCCAGCGAGCCTCGCCCCCGCGTGCTGCGCTGGATCCTGGCCGTGCCCAACCACATCGCCTCCGGAAGGTCATTCGTGACAGAAGCCCACCAGAACGGTGCCGACGTTCGCTCTCTCACCGAGGCCTTGATCACCCATGCCCAGGGTGCGGGCGGGCAACTCACATCGGCGCAGGTCGCGCACACGCTCGAGTCCGCCGCGGTGAACCCGGCGCAGGCCAAGAAGATCCTGCGCGGGCTGGTGGACGCCGGCATCACCGTCGTCGTCGACGGTTCCGCCAGTACCCGTCGCAAGGTCGCCGCGGCCCGGTCCGCCACGCCCGCGTCCAAGGCGACCACCGCCAAGACCGCTCCGGTCAAGAAGGCGGCGCCCGCTCCGAAGCAGGCCGCTCCGGCCGCCGAGGGCGACGTGCCCGGCGCGGCGAAGAAGGCCGCTCCGGTCCGCAAGGCAGCGGTGGCCGCCGCCAAGGCCACCCCGGCCCGCAAGGCCACCGCGGCTGCCAAGGCCACGCCGGCCAAGGCCGCGAAGCCCGGCGAGGAGGGCCCCGGCGAGGAGATCGATCCCGAGGAGCTCGCCGCCGAGATCGAGGACGTGGTGGTCGAGGAGCCGGCCGCGATGGTCGCCGCCGCGGCGACCGACGCCGCCAGCTCGGCCACCGAGGGCGACTTCGAGTGGGACGACGAGGAGTCCGAGGCGCTCAAGCAGGCCCGTCGGGACGCGGAGCTGACCGCGTCGGCCGACTCGGTCCGCGCCTACCTCAAGCAGATCGGCAAGGTCCCGCTGCTCAACGCGGAGCAGGAGGTCGAGCTCGCCAAGCGGATCGAGGCCGGCCTCTACGCCGCTGAGCGGCTGCGCGCCGCCGACGAGGGCGAGGAGACGCTCGAGCGCAACTTCGAGCGTGACCTGAAGTGGATCAACCGGGACGGCGAGCGGGCCAAGAACCACCTGCTCGAGGCGAACCTGCGGCTCGTGGTCTCGCTGGCCAAGCGCTACACCGGCCGCGGCATGGCGTTCCTGGACCTGATCCAGGAGGGCAACCTCGGCCTGATCCGCGCGGTCGAGAAGTTCGACTACACCAAGGGCTACAAGTTCTCGACGTACGCCACCTGGTGGATCCGGCAGGCCATCACCCGCGCCATGGCCGACCAGGCCCGCACCATCCGCATCCCGGTGCACATGGTCGAGGTCATCAACAAGCTCGGCCGCATCCAGCGCGAGCTGCTCCAGGACCTGGGCCGTGAGCCCACCCCGGAGGAGCTGGCCAAGGAGATGGACATCACGCCGGAGAAGGTGCTGGAGATCCAGCAGTACGCGCGTGAGCCGATCTCCCTGGACCAGACGATCGGCGACGAGGGCGACAGCCAGCTCGGTGACTTCATCGAGGACTCCGAGGCGGTCGTCGCGGTCGACGCGGTGTCGTTCTCGCTGCTGCAGGACCAGCTCCAGCAGGTTCTGCAGACGCTCTCCGAGCGTGAGGCGGGCGTGGTCCGGCTGCGCTTCGGTCTGACCGACGGCCAGCCCCGCACCCTCGACGAGATCGGCCAGGTTTACGGGGTGACCCGTGAGCGGATCCGGCAGATCGAGTCGAAGACGATGTCGAAGTTGCGACACCCGTCCCGGTCCCAGGTGCTCCGCGACTACCTGGACTAGGACAGTAAGTCAACATTACGTGTCCAAATGGTCACCACCCGTACATCAACGGGTGGTGATCAGACCGTTGTGCAGAAGTGATCGTTGACGTGGCACCCTTGGATCACGGCACACTAGCCAGACCAACGTGTGACTTCGGTCCCCCCGGGGCACGTTGGGAAGGCTGCAACGGTGCAGGGTGTTGCACGATGTGTGAGCAGTAGCCGAGGAACATGTTCATCGGTGACGAACAGAGGAGGAAGGCGATGACCCCGACCCTCACGCCGCCGGCGGGTAGCCTGGCCGGCCTAGCAGCCGATGAACGGTGCGACCGCTGCAATGCAGCAGGGAAGCTCCGTTTGACCCTGGCAGGCGGTGGCGAGCTCGTGTTCTGCGGCCACCACGCCAACCGTTATGCCGACGACCTGGTCAAGATCGCGGTTCAGTATGCAGCTGACCCGGACTTCACCTGGCGCGGTGCGGTCAAGATGAACTCCACCAACTAGCAGTAGCAGCGGTCCCCCGACTGACGCGTGAAAAGAAGGGGCGCTCCCTCCAGGAGCGCCCCTTCTGCGTGCCCTCAGTCAGCCCCAGAGGTCCTCGACCGGCCGGTGCAGGGTCCGGGCCACCCTGATGGCCAGATACACCGAGGGGGCGTAATCGCCGGTCTCCATCGCGATGATGGTCTGCCGGCTCACCTCGACTGCCGTGGCCAGCCCCTGCTGGGTCAGGCCGGCTTCCTTGCGGGCGCTGCGGATCCGGGCGCCGGCCGCGCCGCCCGCCTCAGGGGCCCGCACCGGGCCGGAGGCCGGGGCCATCAGCCCGCCCTTCCGCGCGCCGTCATGCCGTCACCACGTCGTCCTCGTCCTCGATGACGGCGCTTTCCCGGCCCCGGCGACGGCTGGTCCGCCAAGCCACGACGCCGTAGGCGACGGATCCGCCGACGAGGGCGCCGATCAGGGCACCGCCCATGCCGCGATTGCCGGGGCTGCCGTAGGAGTACACCGCCCCGAGGACGAAGAGCACGATGGGCAGGCCGCTGAGGACCGAGGCGAGGGCCCGCTTGCGGGTGCGGCGCTGCACCACCTCGACCCGGCGACTGCGGATGTAGGCCGTGCAGAGCAGCATCGGCAGCTGGAAGGCGGCCAGCATGACGGCCAGCGGCAGGACCGCCGGCCGGCCCAGGGTCCAGACCAGAATCACCGCGGCCCACGGCACCACGAGCAGCTGCACCGACGCGGCGGTGACGATCCCCTCATACCACCGGAAGCGCTCGCGCTCGTCGCCGTAGATGTCGCCGTCGAGGTCCAGGTTCCAGCGCACCACCCGATCGAGCATCGTCGTCGTCATGTGTCCATCTTGATGTTAAGTCGACTTGACGTCAAGTGGACTTAACATCAGAACGTTTGGATCGTGGCGATCCGCTCCTCCAGCTGCTCGATCGTGGCCTGCGCGCTCGGCGGCCCGCCGCACAGCCGGCGCAGCTCGGCGTGGATCTTGCCGTGCGGCAGGTTGGTGCGGTGGTGATGGGCCGCCACCAGGGTGTTCAGCTGACGGCGCAGGCTGTTGCGCCGCTCCCCCGCGCTCATCGGCACGACCGGCTCGCGCTGCTCGGGCACCTGGTTGCGGGAGTCCTCCTGCTGCTGGCGCTTCTGCGCGGCCATCTGCTCGGCCTGGCGCTTGTTCAGCAGGGTGGTCACCTGGTCCGGGGTGAGCAGGCCGGGCAGGCCCAGGTAGTCCGCCTCCTCGGGCGTCCCGGTCCGCGCGGCCATCCCGAACGAGGTGCCGTCGTAGATCACCTGGTCCAGCTCGGCGGTGGCGGAGAGCGCCTCGAACATCTTGTCCAGCTCACCGAGGGCGTCCTCGGTCTTCTGGGCGCGCTCCAGGACGTCGTCGTCCAGCCCGTCCTTCTCCTTGGGGGCGCCGAGCACGTGGTTGCGCTGAGCCTCCATCTCGCTGGCCAGCCCGAGCAGGTGCGGGACGCTGGGCAGGAACACCGTCGCCGTCTCACCCTCGCGCCGGGCCCGGACGAACCGGCCGATCGCCTGGGCGAAATAGAGCGGAGTGGAGGCGCTGGTCGCATAGACCCCGACGGCCAGCCGCGGGATGTCGACGCCCTCGGACACCATCCGCACCGCGACCATCCAGCGCTTCTCCGAGGCGGCGAACTCGGCGATCCGGCCGGAGGCGCCCTCGTCGTCGGAGAGGACGACGGTGGCCGGCTCGCCGGTCAGCTCGTGGAGCAGTTTCGCGTACGCCCGGGCGGCGGTCTGGTCGCTCGCGATGACCAGGCCCCCGGCGTCCGGCATGCCGTGCTCGCGGATCTTGGTGAGGCGGGCGTCGGCGGCCCGCATGACCTGCGGCATCCACTCGCCGCGGTGGTCCAGCGCGGTTCGCCACGCCTGGGCGATCAGATCCTTGGTCATCGGCTCGCCGAGCCGGGCCGCCAGCTCGTCACCGGCGTTGGTCCGCCACCGGGTCTCACCGGAGTAGGCCATGAAGAGCACCGGGCGCACGACCCGGTCGCGCAGCGCGTCGGCGTAGCCGTAGACCGAGTCGGCCCTCGACCGTTGCACACCGTCCTGGCCCCGCTCGTACGTCACGAACGGGATCGGGTTCTCGTCGGAGCGGAACGGCGTACCGGTCAGCAGCAGGCGGCGCACGGCCGGCTCGAAGGCGTCCTTGACCCCGTCACCCCAGGTCCGCGAGTCACCGGCGTGGTGGATCTCGTCGAGGATGACGAAGGTGCGCCGGGTGATGGTCCGCCGCTTGTGCACCGCGGGCGCCATGCCGACCTGCGCGTAGGTGAGGACCGCGCCGTGGAAGTCGCGCGACGAGTGCACGTCAGAGTTGCGGAACTTCGGGTCTAGCTGGATGCCGACCCGGGCCGCGGCGAGCGCCCACTGGGTCTTGAGGTGCTCGGTGGGGCAGACCACGGTGACCGCGTCACAGGTGCCGTCATTGAGCATCTCGGCGGCGATCCGCAGCGCGAAGGTGGTCTTACCGGCGCCGGGTGTCGCCACCGCCATGAAGTCCTCGGAACGGCGACGCAGGTACGTCACCATCGCCTTGCGCTGCCAGTCCCGCAGCGGGGGGAAGATCTCCAGGTTCGGCACAGGCGGGCTCAAGCTCCGGTGATCCCTTCGTCCATGGCAGTGCTCATTCAAGACAAAACCCCCGCGATTTCCCGGCGCGGAGGCGGAACCCAGCATAGCCGCGGACGGTTGCGAAGCGGGGTTACGGCACCGCCACCGGAGCCGACCAGCGGCGGTACAGCGCGATCAATCGCACCCCGGTCATCAGGGCCGCGGCGCTGACCAGCGGAACAATGCCGGTGAAACCCAGCTTGGCCAGAATGGTGACGAGAACCGCACCGCCCAGCGCGATCACCGCGTAGATCTCGCGCCGCAGCACCACCGGGATCTCCCCGGTGAGCAGGTCGCGGGCCACCCCACCGCCGATCGCGGTGAGCATGCCGAGCAGGCAGGCGCCGACCGGCGGCACGCCGGCGTCGAGCGCCTTCAGGGTGCCGGTCGCGGTGAACAGGCCCAGGCCGGCCGCGTCCAGGAGCAGCACGGTCCGGCGGACCCGGTTCAGCGTCGGATGCAGCCAGAAGACCGCGACCGAGGCGAGCACCGCGGTCACCGCGTATCGCCAGTCCGCGAACGCCAGCGGCGGCACGGCGCCGATGGCCAGGTCACGCAGAATGCCGCCACCGAGCGCGGCCACGAAGCCGACGAACGCGACCCCGAACAGGTCGAGGCGTTTCGCGACGCCGGCCGAGGCGCCGGAGGCGGCAAAGACCGCCACGCCGATCAGGTCCGCGACGAGCAGGGGATATCCGCCCGTCACGCGCCGATCAGGCCTTCATGGCTTCGTAGATCTCCTTGCACTGCGGGCAGACCGGCGAGCCCGGCTTGGGCGCCTTGGTCACCGGGAACTTCTCGCCGCAGAGGGCCACGACGTACGTGCCCATGACCGCGCTCTCCGCGATCTTCTCCTTGCGAACGTAGTGGAACATCTCCGGACCGGTGTCGGCATCCTTGGTTTCCGGACGCTCCAGGATCTGGGTGCTCACGTTTATCTGCCCTTCAGAAAGTTTCCAGTGGTGGGGCGAGGCTCCAGCCCACAAGTCTGACAGCTCACGCCTGGTCGGTCCAACGGCAACGCAGCCGGTGAGCGCCGTACGTTAAGGGGCGTGACTGACTTCGCAATTCGTTATGGCGAGCACGTGACCCGCGCCCGCCGGGACGGCCGTCCGGTGGTGGCCCTGGAGAGCACGATCATCTCGCACGGCCTGCCGCACCCCGACAACCTGCGGGTGGCCCGGGAGATCGAGCAGACCGTCCGGGACAACGGGGCCGTGCCGGCCACCATCGGCATGATCGGTGGAGAGGTGGTCGTCGGTCTGGACGACACCCAGATCGAGCATCTGGCGCTCGCCGGCGACGTGGCCAAGCTCTCGGTCCGTGATCTCGCGATCGCCGCGGCCCGGCGCGCCGACGGAGCCACCACGGTCGCCGCCACCAGCGCGATCGCCGCCGCCGCGGGCATCGGGGTGTTCGCCACCGGCGGCCTCGGCGGTGTGCACCGCGAGGCAAACGTCACCTTCGACGAGTCGGCCGACCTGACCGCGCTGGCCCGCACGCCGATCGTGGTGGTCTGCGCCGGTGTCAAGTCGATCCTCGACGTGGGCGCCACCCTGGAGCGGCTGGAGACGCTGGGGGTGTCGGTGGCCGGCTATCAGACCCGGCGGTTCCCCGGCTTCTTCATCACCGACGGCGGCTTCGACGTCGACTGGCAGCTGGACTCGCCGGAGCAGGTGGCCGACTTCATCAAGGCCCGCTCCGAGCAGGGCGTGAGCGAGGGCGCGCTGGTGCTGGCGAACCCGCTGCCCACCGACGAGCAGCTCGACCCGGCGCTGCACGACCGGACCCTGGCGACCGGCCTGGACCTGCTGGCCGAGCAGAACATCACCGGCAAGGCGGTCACCCCGTTCCTGCTGTCGCACTTCCACTCCAGCACCGAGGGCCGGAGCCTGGACGTCAACATCCGGATCATCCTGCGCAACTCGGCGCTGGCGGCCAGGATCGCGGCGGCCACCACCGCCGGTTCGGGGGCGCCGGTCGGGTTCGCCGTACCGGCGTGATCGTCGTCGGGGATCTGGTCACCGACGTCCTGGTCGAGCAGAACGGCCCGATCCAGGTCGGGTCGGACACCGGCGCGGCGATCCGGATCGCCGGCGGGGGCCAGGCCGCGAACACCGCGGCCTGGCTCGCCCACACCGGGCGGCAGGTGACGCTGATCGCGGCGATCGGCGACGACGTGGCCGGCCGGGACCGGGTGGCCGAGCTAGAGGCGTCCGGCGTGCGCTGCGCGGTGCGCGTCCACCCGGACGTCGCCACCGGCAGCGTGGTGGTCCTCACCAGCCCGGACGAGCGGACCATGATCACGGATCGGGGCGCCTCGCTGCTGCTCGACCCGGAGCACGTGACCGAGGTGATCTCCGCCGCTCCGGCCGGCGGGCACGTGCACCTGTCCGGCTATCCGCTGCTGCACGCCGGGTCGCGCCCGGCGGGCCTCGCGGCCCTCGCGGCCGCGGCCCGCCGGGGACTCACGGTCAGCGTCGACGCGGCCTCGGCGGCCCCGTTGCGCGCCGCCGGTGCGCCGGCCTTCCTGGATTGGGTACGCGACGCCGACCTGCTCCTGTGCAACCAGGACGAGGCGGACGTGCTCGCCGGACCGGGCGCCGCGGAGGATCAGGCGAGCCGGTTGACCGCGCACGTCCGCAACGCGGTGGTGAAGCAGGGGGCGGCCGGCGCCCGGTGGAGCGGGCGGGACGGGGTGGTGGCGTCATGGGCGTCCGCACGCGTACCCGTCAAGGATCCGACCGGCGCGGGTGACGCCTTCGCTGCCGGCCTGCTCGCCGCATGGTGTTCCGGCAACGGGCCGGAGGCGGCCCTGGCCGCCGGGGCCGCGCTGGGCGCCGCCGCCGTGGCACGGATCGGCGCCCGCCCGGGTCACTGACCCTGGCGGCGCGCCTCGGCCGGTTCGTCGACCACCTCGGAGTCGATGGTGATGTATTCCGGCTCGGCGGGAGCCTGCTGGCTCAGTGCCCGCCGCGTGTCCTCGCGCGCCGCCTGATCGGCGGCGCGCTCGGCCTTGGTCTTGGGTGGGCGGTCGTTGGCGATCAGCACCGCCATCCACGGCAGCAGCACCATGCCGAGAGCGCACAGGGCCAGCCACAGCGGCAGCAACGGCACCTTCGCGCTGATCAGCACCCCGCCGAGGATCAGACAGCCCGCACGGACACTCATCATCGTGACGTAGCGGATCTGCCTGCTGCGGAGCTGATCGTCCTGGCTGCGAGCGGCGTCGGTGATCAACACCGGGCGTTCCGGCTGCTTCTTCACGCGAGGTCTCCGATCGACCCCGCCATCCTCGCACCGTCAAGGGGGTCATGCCCACCTAGGCGCCTTTTGCAGCCGCTTTCTTCTGCTGCTTGAACTCGCGGACCTTCTGCAAGGACGCGGCGTCGACGACGTCGGCGACCGAGCGGTAGCCGTCCAGCGCGTAGTCCCCGGCGACCGCCTCCCAGCCCTCCGGGCGGACCCCGAGCTGCTTGGCCAGCAGCGCCACGAAGATCTGCGCCTTCTGCTTGCCGAAGCCGGGCAGCTCCTGGACCCGCTTGAACAGCTCCTTGCCGGTGGCCGGCTCGGTCCACAGCCGGGTGACGTCACCGGCGTACCTGGAGTCGACCAGGGCGGCGAGCTCCTGCAGCCGGGCGGCCATCGAACCGGGGAACCGGTGGATCGCCGGAGGCCGGCTGCAGAGCTCCTTGAAGGCTTCCGGCTCGGCGGCCGCGATGGCGGCCGGTTCGAGCGTGCCGAACCGGCTCAGCACCTTCCAGCCGCCCCGGAAAGCGTGTTCCATCCCGTACTGCTGGTCCAGCATCATGCCGACCACGACAGCGAACGGGTACTGATCGAGGACTTTGTCAGCCTCTGGCTCGTTGGCGATCTGGAAGCCCATGGCTGCATGGTCCCATGCCCGGTCAGGCGGCGGACGCCTCGGCCTCGGCCTCGATGCGGCGGACCACCTCGTCCGCCAGCTCCTGGAGTTCGGCCAGGTGGGTGCCGAACTGGCGGGGCCGGACGTCCAGGGCGCAGAGGCCGCCGAGGACCAGTCCCGAGCCGGAGATCAGCGGGGCGCCGGCGTACGACCGGATCCCCTCCACCGTCACCAGCGGGTTGTCGCGGAACTCCGGCTCGGTGGTGAAGTCGCTGACCGTGCGGGCGGCACGCTCGCTGAGCAGCGGGCAGCAGAACGCCCACTCGATCGGGGTGCCGCCGACCTCGGCGATCCAGGCCGGCACCGGTCCACGGCCGGCCAGGAACACCTGCGCGTCGCTGAGCAGCCCGGTCACGATGGCGAACGGGGCGTCGAGCCGGTCCGCGACGGTGTCCACGATGTCGGCCAGGTAGGCCCGTTCCACTTCCCGGTCGACGCCGAGCCGGGCCACCTCCCGCAGCCGCCCGGGATCGTGGAGCTGCGGATATGCCGGCAGCCTCACGCCTGGACCGTCCGGGCCAGTGCCTCATAGGTGATGATGCGGACCTTGAGCGACCGTCCGGCCACCCGGCTCAGCTCACCGACCTCCATCACGTGCTCGGCGACCCGGCGCAGGTCCGACGGCGCCGTCACCGGCCGGTGCAGGCCGAGTGCCTGCACCGACAGGCCCCAGAGGCCCTCGGCCATCTGCGGGCCGATCAGATCGGCGAGTGCCTTCACCGCGTCCTTCTCGGTCGGCACGTCCTGGCCGAACTCTTCGATCCTGGCCATCCAGGCCCCTCTCGGGTGGCGATGTGGGTTGTTCAGAACAGTTCGATGAGAGGTTCGCTGGCGGCCTGGACGTCCCCGCCCGTCTGCTGGGCGTGCGTGGACCGCTGGCGGGACATCACGTGCTTGGCCCGCAGATCCTCCACCCTGATGGAGTCCGCGGTGAGTTCCTGTTCGCCGCGCTCGCCCCGGGCGTACGCGGCGACGTTCTCCGACTGGCGGCGGACGTCGGCGACCGCCTCCGCCACGTGCTCCAGCATCTGCCGGCTGATGTCCTGGAACTGCACGTGCCCGACCGCGCCGGTGGTCTCCGAGATGAGCGCGTCGGAACTGCGCTGCACCTGTTCGGCGGCGTTGACGGTGTCCTTGAGGATGCCGGACACCATCGCCGACATCTCCCGCTGTGCGTTGGCGATGCCGCCGAGCCGGCGGGTCATCGCGGTCTCCTCGGTCATCTCCGGGAAGTCCCCGCCCCGGTCGAACTGGGTGTCGTCGGAGAGCACCGAGTCGAGCCGGCTGGTCAGGTCGGTGATGCTGCTGCCGATGCCCTGCGCCGCCTCCGCCGAGCGGTGCGCGAGCTTGCGTACCTCGTCGGCGACCACCGAGAAGCCCTCGCCCGCGTCGCCGGCCCGGACCGCCTCGATCATCGCGTTCAGGGCGAGGATGTTGGTGGCGCGGCTGACCTCCTCGATCTGTTTGACGTGCTGGTCCAGCTCGCGCATCTGGTCGACCAGGGTCCGGATCTGGGAGTCGCGGTGCAGGAAGTAGGCGATCAGGCGCCCGACGAGCTGGTCGTTGGAGGTGCTGACCTGGCTCAGCTCGGACTCGGTGCGGCTGAGGGTGCCGGCGAGCTGTGACACGTCGCCGGCCATCACCTCCGCCAATGAGTCGACCTTGACGAGCTGCTGGACGATCGCCTGCGCGGCCTCCCCGGTCTGGTCGATGACGTCACGGACGTGCCCGTCGATCACCTCGCAGAACGACGGGATCGGCTCCAGCGCATCGGCCACGACGTCCCCGCGCACCGCCCCGCCGTCCGGCTCGACCGGGGACAGCGAGACCTTGCGGAGAAGCCTGGGCATGCGAAACCTCCGTTACTTCGACTGCGTCAGGCGCCGGGCAGCACCTGCTTGATCACACCGAGCAGCTGGTCCGGTCCGACCGGCTTGACGAGCCAGCCGGTGGCGCCGGCGTTCTTCGCCTCGGTGCGCTTGCTCTGCTCCGACTCGGTGGTCAGCATGAGGATCGGGGTGAACCGCATGCCGGGGGCCTTGCGCGCCTCGCGGGCGAAGGTGATCCCGTCCATCTGCGGCATGTTGACGTCGCTGATGATCAGGTTGGGCTTGACGCCCTTGCTCAGCTTGTCGAGGGCCTCCTTGCCGTGGCCCGCGGTCTCGACCGCGTATCCGGCCTTGGTGAGGATCGACTTGAGGCTCATGAGCATGGTGGCGGAGTCGTCGACGAGCATCACAGTGGTCATGGAGGTTCGCTTCCCTGTCGGCTGGCAAGGCCGCTGCTCCCGTTGAGCAGTGGCAGCACCTGGGACGCCAGGAAGGTGTCTTTCGGTGCTGAAGAAATCTTCGGCCGGAAAAGCAGCAGAGCCTGGAGCGCGCCGGTGTGCAGATGGTTGCATCGCCGCAGGCTGACCTTGGGTTTCTGGGCGGCCCGCAGCCAGCCGGTCAGCTGTTCCACCTCGTCGACGGTGACCACGCCGATCAGCGTGGCGCTGTCGTCATGCAACTCGAGCGGCAAGACCCAGCACCTCCTTCATGTTGAGCACGAGCAGGACCAGGCCGTCGCCGAGCAGGGCGGTTCCGGAGAACTCGTCGGCGTAGGCGAGCAGACCCTCCATCGGTTTCAGGATCACGTCGACCTCCCGGTGGAACTGCTCGACTAGCAGTCCGACGCGCTGGCCGTTCACGTTCGCCACGAGGACAGCACGATCCGCGCCGGGTTCCGGCGACCAGGGCATGTCCAGCGCCCGGGCCAGGTCGATCACCGGCACCACCTCACCGCGCATCACCACCACCTCCTGGTGCAGCACGTGGCCCATCTCGGCGGCGGGCACGCGTACCGTCTCGACCACCAGGTCGACCGGGATGCCGAACCGCTGGCCGGCCACGCTGACCACCATCACCTGGGTGACCGCCATCGAGAGCGGCAGCCGCAGGCGGGTGGAGGTGCCGTGGCCGAGCCGGGACCGCATGGTCACGCTGCCGCCGAGCTTCTCCACGCTGGCCCGGACGGCGTCCATGCCGACTCCCCGCCCGGAGAGATCGGAAACCTGGTCGGCGGTGGAGAATCCGGGACGGAAGACCAGGTCGACGGCGTCGTTGTCGGAGAGCGTCTCCAGCTCCTCCTCGGTGATCAGGCCCTTCTCGTACGCCTTGCGCTTGACCCGTTCCGGGTCGACGCCGCGGCCGTCGTCGGAGACCTCGACGATCACCGCGTCGCCGTCCGCGACGGCCGCCAGGGTGAGCTTCGCCGCCGGCGGCTTGCCGGCCGCGGTGCGCTCGTCGGACGGTTCGATGCCGTGGTCCAGGCTGTTGCGCACCAGGTGCACCAGGGGGTCGCCGAGCGCCTCGATGACGTCCTTGTCGGCCATCGTGTCCTCGCCCTCGGTGACCAGCTCGATGGTCTTGCCGAGCCGCCGGCTCAGGTCCCGGACCAGGCGCGGGAACCGGCCGAAGGCCACCGACAGCGGGAGCATCCGGACGTCCATCACCGCGGCCTGCAGTTCCTCGGCGATGCGGTGCAGGCCGGCGTACTGATCCTTGATCCGCCGGCTGAGCACCCGGCTGCCGAACTCCTCCTCGGCCGAGTCGGCCAGGAAGGTGAGCCCGTTCTTCGCCACGTTCAGCTCGCCGACCAGCTCCATCAGCCGGTCCACCTTCTCCTGGTCGACCTTGAGAACCCGGGTGCCGACCTGCCCGCCCGGGTCGTCGGCCCGCCCGGTGGGTTCGGCCGGGGCGGCCGGTGCCGCCGGTGCCGCCGGCCGCGACGCCGGCTCCGGCACGAATCCGACCGGTGCGGGCGCGGCCTCGGCGAGCAGCCGTTCGACAGCCGCGGCGATCGCCGCCCGATCACCCTCTTCAAAATCCATCGGTACGCCGAGCGCCTGCGCCGCCGCAGCCACGGTACGGGCGACCGCCCGCAGCTGGGCACCCTCCCCGGTGTTGACGGCGAGGGAGCGTTCCGCCGCCGTCAGGACCGCCCGGGCGTCGGCGGCGATCGCGGAGTCGACCACCTCGGTGACGGCGACGGTGACCGGTTCATCGGCGTGCAGCGGCGGCTCCCCGCTCAGGTGCCGGGTGATCGCGTCGGCGTCCAGCTCGACGATCTGCACCTGGTCGGGAACGTAGCGGAACAGGTACTCCAGTTCCCCGGTCGCGGCCCGGGTGGCCACTACGAAGGAGAGCAGGCAGACGTATTCGTCGTACTCGTCGGGTGCGGGCCACTGCTCGGGCTGCACGACGTTGAACCGGTCCAGGCCGGGCACCTGGCGAACCAGGTGCAGCGGATCCTCGGCCCGGAAGAAACAGTCGGAGTCCGGGGCGTACCGGACGAACCGCATCGTCGACGAGGTGGTGGCCAGCCACGAGGCGGTCTCGGTCAGCCACTCGGCATCGAACCACGCGAGCCACTCCGGGGCCGCGTCGATCGTCCGGGCCGGGCCGGCGACCGTCTGGGTCGCGGTCGCCGCCTCGCCGCCGAGCGGGGCCCGCAGCTTGGTGATCAGCCCGGCCGCGTCGTTGCCGGCGCTGGCCGGGAGCCGCTCGTGCGCGGTGACGTGCGCCAGCCAGCCACGGATCAGGTCGAAGGAGGCAAGCAGGTCGTCGGCCATCTGCGAGTCGAGACCCAGCCGGCCGCCACGGACCGCGTCCAGCAGATCCTCGGCCGCGTGGGTCAGCCGGGTCAGCTCGGGGAAGTCGAACAGCCCGGACGAGCCCTTGAAGGTGTGCGCGGCCCGGAACACCTCGTTGACCAGCTCCGGGTCGCCGGGGTCGCGTTCCAGCTGCAGCAGACCCTCGTCGACCTGGGCGAGCAGGTCGTTCGCCTCGGCGAGGAACTGGGCGAGCAACGGATTCATGCTTACTCTTCCTTGCCCGTGGTCAGCATGGTGGCGATCCGCACGAGCCGGTCCCCGGCCACCGGTTTGACCAGGTAGAGGTTGGCGCCGGCCTGGTACGCCCGGTCCGCGTCACCGGGCCGGTCCTCGGTGCTGATCATCAGCACCGGCGCCGCGGTGCCGACGGTCTCCGAGCGCAGCGTCTCCACGCAGGTGTAGCCGTTCATCTTCGGCATGTTGACGTCCACGACGAACAGGTCGAACTCCGTGCTGAGAGCCGCTTCCACGGCCTCCAGCCCGTTCGCGGCCTCGGCCACCTCGAAGCCGGCTTCGGTGAGCAGGCTGGTGTGGTAGAGCCGCACCGTGGCGGCGTCGTCGACGACGAGCACCCGAGGTCTGGTATCCGCGGTCATCACTTGGCTCCGGTCGGTCGCTGGTAGACGATGCCCTCCGGCAGGCGGGTCGGGGTGAAGATCGGTGAGATCCGGCTCATCGACTCGGAGTGCCCGAGGAAGAGGTAGCCGCCGGGGCGCATGGCGCCGTACAGGTTCTCGGCCGCACGGCGGCTGGACAGCTCGTCGAAGTAGATGAGCACGTTGCGGCAGAAGATCACGTCGAAGTCGCGGAACGCCCGCATCGCGGCGGTGTCGCAGACGTTCACCCGGTGCAGCGTGACGGCGCTGCGGATGCCCTCGTCGACCTGGTAGCGGCCGGAGCCCACCGGATTGAAGTACTTGTTGATCCACGGCTTCGGCACCCGCTGCAGGGACCGCTCGCCGTAGCTGGCGTGGGCCGCCTTGGCGAGGACCTCGCTGTCGATGTCGGCCCCGTGGATCTCCACGTCCACGTGGTCGATCTGCTCCCACTCCTCCAGCAGGCGCAGCGCGATCGAGTACGGCTCCTCGCCGGTCGAGCAGGGCAGCGAAAGGATCTTGACGGGGCCGACGATCCGGCCCAGCCCGCCGCGATCCTTCAGCACGTTCGGCAGCACCGTGCTGAGCATCGCGTCGAACTGGTAGTCCTCACGCAGGAAATAGGTCTCGTTGACGGTCAGCTGGTTGATCAGGTCCTGCAGCATCGCGGACTTGTCGCTCATCCGCAGGGCGGCGAACCAGCTCCCGAACGTGTCGTACGGGGAGTCGCGGATGCAGTTCTCGATCCGCTTGTCGACGAAGTACCGCTTCCCCGGGGTGAAGTGGATCCCGGTCCGTTTGTAGAAGTACTCGCAGAAGCGGGTGAAGTCCGCGTCCGAGAGGCCGGCACCGGTGGCGGGCGCGCTCGCCATCACGCCGTCCCGGTCAGCCGGGGCAGGGCCGCCTGCACGGTGAAGCGCAGGAACGGGTCGTCCGGGAACCGTTGCACCGCCGCCTCCAGCACCGCCGCGTGTTCCGCGGTCGCCGCCGGCAGCAGCGCGTCGATCGCCGCGGTCACCACGTTGGGATGCGGGTCCTCGGCGATCATCCGGGTCAGCCAGACCGGCGCGTCCGGGTGGGCGAGGTCGGCCAGGACCATCGCGGTCATCACGCGGACGTCGTGATCGGGAGCGGCCAGCAGGCTGGGCATCAAGGACAGGACCGAGCCGCGCATGGTGGCCAGCGCCTCCGCCACCGAGGTCCGCAGCGCGGCGTCGTCGCTGGCCAGGTGCACCGCGAGCCCGCCGGCCACGGTCTCGGTGTCGTGCGCGGCCAGCGTGGTGAGCACGGCGTCGCGCACGTTGGTCTCGGTCTCCACGGCGACCCGGGCGAGCAGCGCCGGCACCGCCTCGGCCACGCCGACCAGGCCCAGTGCCGCCTCCCGCCGGCAGTCCGGATCGGCGTCGTCGAGCTGTCGCAGCAGCGACTCGACGGACGGCTTCTCCGGTGGCAGCACCTCCTCGGGCTGCTGCGGGGCCTGCTTGCGGACGAGTCCCATCGTGATCCCTCCTCCTTGCGTCAGCGGACCCAGTCGGCCAGGCGCTCGGCGATCTCGTACGACGGCAGCACCGCTGTGGCGCCGCCGCGCCGGGCCAACTCGCCCGGCATGCCCCAGACCACCGCGGTCTCCTCGGCCTCGGCGATGGTCCGGCCACCGCCCTCCTTGACCGCGGCCATCTCGGTGGCGCCGTCGTCGCCCATCCCGGTCAGCAGCGCGCAGACCAGCCGCTGCGGGTCGATGTAGCGGCGCGCGGACCCGACCAGCCGGTCCACGCTCGGATGCCACCGGTACTCCGCCGCGGCCGGCACCGTCTTGACGATCAGCCCCTCGGTACGCCGGGCCACCACCACGTCGGCGTTGCCCCGGCCGATGTAGATGTTGCCCCGCTGCAGGTTCATGATCCGGTCCACCTCGTGGACCCGCAGGGCGCAGATCTCGTCGAGCCGCCGGGCCAGCGCGGCGGTGAACGAGGCCGGGATGTGCTGCGCCACCACGACCGGCGCACCGAGCGACGCCGGCAGTTGCGGAAGCAGGTCGGACAGGAGCGCGGGGCCCCCGGTCGACGAGCCGATCAGGACCAGGTCCACCGCGCCGACCCGGCCGAGTTCCCGGCGCGGCGGGGCGGTGGCCGTCGCCCGCTCGGTCTGCGCCCGCAGCCGGGCGCTCAGCCCACCGGCCCGCTTCAGCCGCGCGGACGCTGCCTGGCGGACCTTGGCCACCAGCTCGGTGGAGACCTCCTCGATGTTGAGCGAGACGGTTCCGCCGGGCTTCGGCACGTAATCCACCGCGCCCAGTTGCATGGCCTCCAGCGTGACCAGTGCGTTGTGCTCGGTCAGCGAGGAGACCATGACCACCGGCGTGGGCTGCCGCTCCATGATCTGCGCCAGGCAGGTCAGCCCGTCCATCTCCGGCATGTTGACGTCGAGCGTCACCACGTCGGGCCGGACCCGGTCCAGCTGCTCGAGCGCGTCCACGCCGTTACGGGCGGTGTGCACCTCGAAGTCACCCGCGTCGGCGAGGATGCCCTTGAGCGCGCGGCGCATCAGCGCCGAGTCGTCGACTACCAGCACGGAGGTGGGGGGCACCGGGAACTCCGATCAGACGGCGGCGAGGGCCTCGTCGACGAGGGCCTCGCAGAGCTCCGCGGCCTGATCGGCCTGCTCGGCCGCGAGCAGCTGGTCCACTTGTACGAGCAGGAGCATCCGTTGCTGGTCCGGCAGGTTCGCCACCCTTGAGACGACCCGGGCCTGCTCGGCGGAGAGCTCCGGCGCCGGCTCCAGCACGTTGCGGCCGACCCGCGCCACCTCCGCCACCGAGTCGACGATGAAGCCGGTCCGTACCCCGCCGATGATCAGCACGACGATGCGCTGCCGCTCGTCCCGCTCGGTACGCCCGAGGCCCAGCCGGGTCCGCAGGTCCACCACCGGCAGCACGGTGCCGCGCAGGTTGACCAGGCCCTCCACGAAGTCGAAGGACTTCGGCACCCGGATCAGCGCCTCCGGCACCCGGATGATCTCCTGCACCGCGTCCACGTCGACGGCGTACTCCTCGTCGTCGAGGCGGAACACGACGAAGAGCTCCTCACCGCCGCGCCCGTCGTCGGCGGGATCCGTTCGTTCGTCGATCATCTCCGGCTCGTCCTCCCGGTACTCGGCGATCTCGTTGCGTACCTCCGGCGAGTCGAACATCCGGTTCACGCTCAGCACCGACACCAGCCGCTTGCCGTCCTCCAGCCGGCACACCGACTCGACCTCGGTCTTGCGGCCGTCGCCGGTGACCACGCTGGGCAGCGGGGCGACCAGTTGATGCGGCACCCGGAGCACCTCGCGCACGGTGTCCATGACCACGCCGACCACACCGCCGTCGATCGAGACGACGACGATCCGGTTCTGTGGCTCGAGCGGTGTCACCGGCAGCCCGAAGACCCGGCGCATGCTCACCACCGGCAGCAGCCGGCCGCGCAGGTCGATCACGCCGAGGACCCGGCTGCCGGCGTTGGGCACGTGGCTGACCGACTCGGGCGCCTGCACGATCTCCTGCACCTGGTCGATGGGGAGGGCGTACTCCTGACCCTCCACCGCGAAACTGACCAGCTCCAGCGTGTCGTCCAGCTCGCCCTCGCCGTCGGCCTCGGCCGCCATCCGGGTCGCCGTCGTGGTGTCGCGGTTGCCCCGCCGCTCGGTGAGCCGGGAGAACTGCGTGCCGATCAGCTGGTCCACGTCCAGCACCGTGGTCATGTCGCCGCCGTCGGACTTGATCACTCCGACCAGCACGTCGGAGCGGACCGTGGCCTGCACCGACTCGGCCGGCTCCAGGGCCTGCGGGTCGATGCTGATCACGCTGGACACCCGGTCGACGACGAAACCCAGCGGCACACCGCCGTCGACGACGATCACCCGGGTGGTCTCGTCGTGGCCGGTCTGGTCCATCGCGCAGCACCGGCGCAGGCTCACCACCGGCAGCACCCGGCCGCGCAGGTTGGCCAGGCCCTCCAGCGACGGCGGCCCGAGCGGCACCTTGACCACGGCCGGCATGCGGATGATCTCCTGCACCCGGCGCATCGGGAAGGCGTACCGCTCCCCCGCCATGTCGAAGGTGACGTAGTCCGCGTTGTCGTCGTCCGGCTCGTCCGCGGCCGGGCTCTCGTCGAGGTCCATGGCTGTCCTCCCCTTCCCGGCGGTCAGGCGGCGTTCTGCAGCTCGTCGGCGAGCGCGGCGATCTCCTCCACCGCGGCGGCGAGCTCCTCGGCGCCCTGGGCCTGTTCCCGGGCCGCGGTCGAGCACTGACCGGCCAGTTGCTCGGCCTGGTTGGCGGAGGACGCAATCTGCTCCAGTCCGACCTTCACCTCGCCGAGCACGCTCGCGATCTGCTCCGCCGACTCGCGTACCTCGTCGTTGCCGCCGCGGACCTGCTGCATGTCGCGCTCGATCTCCTCGAGCCGCGCGGTGGTGGCCTTGGCCGCATCCACCTCGGCAAGCGAGAGCCGGCTGGTCTCCTCCAAGTCGGCCCGGACCTCGACGATCCGGTCCTGCACCGACTTCACCAGGTCCTTGATCCGGTCGGCGTTGTCCGCCGAGTCGCGTGCCAGGTTGCGGATGTCGGTGGAGACGACGGCGAAGCCCTTGCCGAACTCACCGGCCCGGGCCGACTCGACCGAGCCGTTGACCGCGAGCATGTTGGTCTGGATCGAGACGTTCGCGATGGCGTCCACGATCTTGTCGATCCGCCGGGAGATCTGCTCCAGCTCGGTGACCTTGCGGACGTTCTCGATGCCCTCACGCGCGGCCGTGGCGATCGCCTGGATCATCGAGTCGACGGCTTCCTTGTTGGTCCCGAGCAGTTCCAGGATCACGTCGGCCCGCTCCACCGCGGAGCTTCCCCGGCTCGCCGACAGCTGCGCGCCCTGCTCGATCTGATTGACCGCCTCCGCGGTCTGCTGGCCCTTCTCCGCCGCCGTACGCGCGCCCGTGTTGATCTCGTTGATCGCGACGTTGATCTGGGTCGCCGCCCGGTTGATCTCCTCCACCGCGGCCGAGAGCTCCTCGGCCGCCGAAGCCACCTCCTCCGCGCTCTTCGCGATGTCCGTGCTGCTCCGCAGCGTCTCGGCGACCTCGGCCAGCGACTCCGCGGCCTGCTCGCTCTGCCGCAGCGCCTGGGTCTGCTGGCCGACCGTCTGCAACGACTCCTCGCAGGCCGCGGACTGCTGCTCAGCCGCCGCGGCGATCTCCTCGGACCGCTGCTTGGCACCGGCTGCGGCCCGCTTCGCCTGCTCCGCCGAAGCCGCCATCTCCATGGCGCCGGCCATGATGGTGCCCATGTCGGCTCGGATGGTCTCCAGCTGCGAGGTGATCGTCTTGCCCTTCTCCACCTCGCCCCGGGCCGTCTCGGCCGAGGTCTGCACAGCACCGGCGATGTCGGTGACGCTGTTGCGCACCTCGTCGATCAGGTCCCGGATCTGCCGGGCGCTGCGCTCGCTGGTCTCGGCGAGGGTCCGCACCTCGTCGGCGACCACCGCGAAGCCTTTGCCGTGCTGGCGGGCTCGGGCCGCCTCGATCGCGGCATTCAGGGCCAGCAGGTTGGTCTGGTCGGCGATGTGCGCGACCGTCTTGACGATCTCGCCGATCTCGTCGGCCTGTTTCTCCAGCTCAGTGATGGTGGCCACCGAGTTGGTCTGCCGGGTGGACGCGCTGTCGACGTTGGCGAGCAGGTTGCTGATCCCGTTGCGGGTCTCGTTCAGCAGGTTCTGCAGGGCCTGGCTGAGGTCGGCCACCTGGCGGGTGGTGTCCTGCTGGCGGCTGACCCGTTCCTCCACCTGGTTCATCGCGGCCAGGCTCTGCTGAGTGGCGCCCGAGGCCTGCTCAGCACCAGCGGCGATCTGCTGCATCGAATCAGTGAGCTGCCGCGATGCCTCGGCCGCCTCGGCGTTCTGCGCCGAGATCTCGGCGGTGGCGGTGGCGATCCGCTCGGCCGCCTGCTGCTGTTTCGCCACCGATCGTGCCTGTCTGCGTGTGGCGTCCGAGTCCGGCCCTCGCGCCGGGCGCGCTGCTGCGGCGGCCGGGCGAGCCGTCCGGGAACCGTCGGTGGCACGCCCGCTAGTGGTACTGGTCAGGGGCATGGGTGATCTCCCATCTGATTCCGGGATCCGGCGCACGCGGGTGCGCATCAGGTCACCGTGAGCGGGAAACGCGCCGTCCGGCCGTGCCGGAGTTCGTAGGTCGGCGAGCTCCCCTCGACCAGGCAAATCCTGGCATCGACCGCAGCACGACGAGGCGATATCCAGTCATACCGATGCAGCCGGAGGTGCACCCGCCCGAGATTGGCCGGCCACCCACCCGCGCCCCACGGCCCCCGGCTTCGCCGGTCCGGCACGTCGGCTAACGTCCCAGGTCCGGGTGGCGCGACCGGCGCCGCCACGTCGACGGCGGGGAGCCGATGCGGGCATTGATTCAGACGGTCAGCCGGGCCAGCGTGCGGGTGGACGACGACGTCGTCGGCGAGATCAAGGACGGCTTGCTCGTCCTGGTGGGCGTGACCCACGACGACACCCCGGCGAAAGCGGCCGAGCTGGCCCGCAAGACGTGGGAGCTGCGCATCCTCGACGAGGAACGGTCGGCCTCCGACGAGGACGCACCGGTGCTGGTGGTCAGCCAGTTCACCCTGTACGGCGACGCCCGCAAGGGCCGCCGTCCCACCTGGAACGCCGCCGCCCCGGCCGAGGTCGCGGAACCGTTGGTGACCGCCTTCGTGGAGGCACTGCGGGCCCGGGGAGCGACCGTGGCGACCGGTCGCTTCCGGGCCCACATGCTGGTCGAAAGCGTCAATGTCGGACCGCGGACGGTCCTCTTGGAACTCTAGAAGAACATCCCCCGGCGCTGAGCCGACTGCCGCAGCCACTGGTCCAGCCGGGCGGTCCAGTCGACCTGGTCCACGGTGGCGTAGTCCACGTCGAAGCTGCCGAACGCGTCATGGCCCTCGGTGAACAGCCCACCGCGCTTGTCCAGCTCCAGCACCACCTGCAGCTTGCGCGGCGTGGGCAGGAAGGTCAGCTCCAGCTGGTTGATGCCGCTCGCGAACTGCGCCGGCGGGTAGAACTCGATCTCCTGATAGAACGGCAGCTCCTGCTCGACGCCGTAGACCCGGCCCTTCTCGACGTCGGCCTTGCTGAACCGGAAGCCGAGCCGCAGCAGGGCCTCCAGGATCCGCTCCTGGGCCGGCAGCGGGTGCACCGACACCGCGTCCAGGTCGGACTTGTCGACCGCGCGGGCCACCTCCAGCTCGGTGCTCAGGCCCATCGTCATGCCGTGCAGGTGCTGGCCGTTCACCACGGTGATCGGCGTCTGCCACGGCACGTCGAAACGGAACGGCACGTCGTGCCGAACACCCGGCTCCAGCCGGAACGAGCCGGTCAGGCGCTGCCGGTGGAACTCCTGGTTCGTCTGGTACTCGCTGTCCCCGCTCTCCACCTCGACCCGGGTGGTCAGGCCGATCGCCAGGTACTCGATGTCGACGGCGTGGTCGCCGCCGACGATGTGCACCTGGCCCTCCAGGAAACCGCCCGGGTACGTGTTCGGGTTCGCCAGGACGGTGTCCACCGACGGGCCACCCACACCGAGCGCCTGCATCATGCGTTTGAAGACCACGAGACCAATCCCTTCCTCGGGAAAGCACATTATCGAGGTGTCACAACCGCGGAGAGTGATCAAGCGTCCGGGTTGTCGACTTGGCGACGTCAGGGTTCTCCCCGATTCATGCCACCTGGACGCTGGCCTCACCTCCGCTTAACGCGCCGCGGACCAAGCTAGCCATCACCGGCACGGATGCGGCTGGTACGCACGAGACGTTATCGCGGGGAGGGGACTCAAAGTGGTCCTGAACATGAAGGCGTCGGAGTCCAAGGTCGTCGTCGAGGACAGCATGCCCGACGAAGTCGAGACGCTCGCCGACCTGGACGCCACTGACGAGCGGGGCGTCTCCGCCGACCTGGTCCGTGCCTATCTCAACGGTATCGGCCGGACCCGCCTGCTCACGGCGGTCGAGGAGGTCACCCTCTCGAAGCGCATCGAGGCCGGGCTGTACGCGGAGGAGAAGCTCCCGACCGCCGGCGCCGACCTCGCGCCCCTGCTCCACATCATCGTCGCCGAGGGCAAGGCCGCGAAGAATCACCTGCTCGAGGCCAACCTGCGCCTCGTGGTGAGCATCGCGAAGCGCTACACCGGCCGCGGCATGGCGTTCCTGGACCTGATCCAGGAGGGCAACCTCGGCCTGATCCGCGCGGTCGAGAAGTTCGACTACACCAAGGGCTACAAGTTCTCGACGTACGCCACCTGGTGGATCCGGCAGGCCATCACCCGCGCCATGGCCGACCAGGCCCGCACCATCCGCATCCCGGTGCACATGGTCGAGCAGGTCAACCGCATGGTGCGCAGCCGCCGCGACCTGGCCGCCACGCTCGGCCGGGAGCCCAGCATCGCCGAGATCGCCAAGGCGATGGACGTGCCCGAGTTCCAGGTCATCGAGCTGATCTCCTACGACCGGGAGCCGGTCAGCCTGGACCAGGCGGTCGGCGAGGACGGCGAGAGCGCCCTCGGTGACTTCGTCGCCGCGGTCGACCCGAACCAGCCCGGCGAGGGCACCGGCCAGGGCGAGCTGCGCAGCGAGGTCGAGATCGTGCTGGCCACCCTCTCCGAGCGGGAGTCCGCGGTGATCCGCCTCCGCTTCGGCCTCGACGACGGCCGGCAGCGCACGCTGGACGAGGTGGGCCGCGAGTTCGGCCTCAGCCGCGAGCGCATCCGCCAGATCGAGAAGGTCACGATGCTCAAGCTGCGCGACCCCGAGCGGGCCTCCCGCCTCGAGGCGTACGCGGTCTGATCCTTGCGGTTGCGCGGCGTCACACGCTGCGCAACCTCCGTGGGCCGGTGTCCGGACGGACACCGGCGTCGCCGAACTCGACCGCCGCGTGCAGCACCGTGAACCCGTCCGGGCGCGCCAGCACCGGGTTCAGGGTGAGCGAGCGGACCCGCGGGTGCTCGTCGGCCAGCCGGCCCACCCGCAGCAGCAGATCGATCAGCGCGGCCCGGTCCACCGGCGTGGACCCGCGGTAACCGTGCAGCAGCGGCGCCGCCCGCGGCTCGTCGACCAGCGCCTCGGCGGCCCGGTCGGTCAGCGGCGCGGCCCGCCAGGCCAGGTCGCCGAGCAGTTCGCTGGCCACGCCGCCCAGCCCGAACCCGACGACCGGGCCGAACGCCGGATCCTCCACGACCTCGACGGTGCACGCCACACCGGGCGGCACCATGGTCTGCACCAGCACCTCCGGGCCGAAGGCGGCGGACAGTTCGCCGTACGCGTCTCGTACGCCATGCTCGTCGGCAAGCGCGAGGCGCACCGCGCCGAGATCGATCCGGTGGCGCAAGGCGCCGCCGGCTGCCTTGAGCGCGACGGGATAGCCCAGCTCAGCCGCCGCAGCGACCGCGGCGTCGGCGGACGCCGCCAGGGTCGAGGGCACCACCGGGATGCCGTAGGCGGCCAGCAGCTGCTCGGCGGTCTCCGCCGTGTCCGCGGCGGCCGCGTCGATGCCGGACAGCTCCGGCATGACGCCGGGCGGGCGGCGCAGCCAGTCGGCGTAATTGACCACCCGGGCCAGCGCCCGCACCGACTCCTCCACCGACGGATAGACCGGGACCCGGGCCGGCACCCGGCCGAACACCAGCGTGGCCACCGTCGGCTTCTCCCCGGCCAGCGCGACACTCGCCAGCGCCGAGGCGAAATCGGCGTCCTCCTCGGAGAGCTGCCCGGGCACCGGCGGGGCGCAGACCGCGATCAGCGCGTCCACTCCGTCGTCCACCGCCGCGTCGGCCAGCGCGTCGGCGAGATCGTGCGCGGTGGCCGCCGGACCCGCGTCGCGGGGGTAACCCTCGGCCACCACCAGCCCGGCGGCGCGGCAGGCGCCCACGGCCAGCTCGGCCAGCGCGGACGAGTTGCCCACCACGGCCACCCGGCGCCCGGCCGGCAGCGGCTGATGGGCCAGCAGCATGCCGACGTCGAAGAGCTCCTGCACGGTGTCCACCCGGATGACGCCGGAGCGGGCGAAGAGCGCGGTGACCGCGTTCGCGTCCGGGCCGGGCAGATCACCGGCCAGTCCCGGCGGCCGGGTCGCCGAGGCGACCGCCACCACCGGCTTGATCCGGCTCATCCGGCGGGCCAGCCGGGCGAACTTGCGCGGGTTGCCGAAGGTCTCCAGATAGAGCAGGACGACGTCGGTGCCGGGGTCGTCCTGCCAGTACTGCAGCAGGTCGTTGCCGGAGACGTCGGCCCGGTTGCCGGCCGACACGAAACTGGACAGGCCCAGACCCCGGCGGTCCGCCTCGGCCAGCAGCGCCACGCCGAGCGCGCCGCTCTGGCTGAAGAAGCCCACCCGGCCGGCGGTGGGCAGGCGCGGCGAGAGGGTGGCGTTCAGGCGGACCCCGGCGTCGGTGTTCGCGATCCCGAAACTGCCCGGGCCGACCACCCGCAGACCGACCGCGCGGGCCCGCTCGATCAGGCCGCGCTGCTGCGCGGCGCCCTCGCGGCCGCTCTCGGCGAATCCGGTCGAGACCACCACGACGCCGCCGGCCCCGGCCCGGGCGGCGTCCGCCTCGGCCTCCGGGACGGCCTCCGCCGGCACAGCGATCAGCGCGAGGTCGATCGGGACGCCGGCTGCAGAGGCCGTCGGGTACGCGGGGAGCCCGGCGACCCGGTCGGCCGTGGGGTGCACCGGCACGATCGAGCCGGTGAAGCCGCCGTCGCGCAGATTGCCCAGCATCGCCGCGCCGATGCCGTGGCCGGTCGCGCTCGCGCCGTAGATGGCGATGCCGCGCGGTGCGAGCAGGCGGGCGATCGAGCGGGCCTCGGTCAGATGCTCGCGGGACTCCTGGACCTCGCGGGACTTCTCGGTCGGCGCGATCGGGAAACTCAGGTGCACGACGCCGTCGGCGTAGCGGCGCTGCACCTGATAACCGGTGTCGCCGAAGACGCGCAGCATGCCGCTGTTCTCCGGCAGCACCTCGGCGACGAAACGGGTGATGCCGTTCTCCCGGGCCGCGTCGGCGAGATGCTCCAGCAGCACCGAACCGATGCCCCGGCCCTGCAGCGCGTCCTCGACCACGAAGGCGACCTCGGCCTCCGGGGAGTCGGGGCCGAGACGTTCGTAGCGGCCGACCGAGGTGATCCTGCCGTCGGAGACGGTGACGAACGCCTCCCGGTCGCGATGGTCCACGTTGACGAACCGGTGCAGGTCGCGTTCCGGGATCCGCGGGTAGGGCGAGAAGTAGCGCAGGTAGCGGGTGCGGTCGCTCATCCGCGAGTGGAAGTCCACGATGGCCGGCGCGTCCTCGGGACGGATCTGCCGCAGGTGCGCGGCGGAACCGTCGGCCAGCAGGACGTCAGCGCTGCGCTCCATCGCCTCAGTCCCGGGGGTCGTGCGGGTCGAGGCCGTGCAGCGGGAACACCGCCGTACGGGTGGCGAGGATCGCCCGGTCGATCGGATCCGTGGTGCCCGGCGACCACTGCTGCGTCTGCGGTGGGGTGCCGTCGGTCATCGTCTCCGGAACCTTCGCGTCCGGGCGCCGCTCGGCGGCGAGCGCACGCCAGCCCGGCGGGGTGCGGGTCTCGGGCGCCAGCGGTTCCCCGGTCGCCACGGCGAGCAGATGCGTCCAGGCCCGGGGCACCACCTCGACCAGGGCGTAACCGCCGCCGCCGGTGGCCACCCAGCGCCCGTCGCAGACCTCGTCGGCCAGCTCACGGATCGCGATGTACGCCGCGCGCTGCCCGTCGACCGAGAGCCGCAGATCGGCCAGCGGATCGAGGTGGTGGGCGTCGGCGCCGCACTGGCTGATGATGATCTCGGGGGCGAAGGCCCGGACCACCGACGGGACGACCGCGTGGAAGGCGCGCAGCCAGCCGGCGTCGTCGGTGTTCGGCGGCAGCGGCACGTTCACCGCGGTGCCCTCCGCGTTCGGGCCGCCCACCTCGTCGGCGAACCCGGTCCCCGGGAAGAGCGCCAGCGGCGTCTCGTGCAGGCTCACCGTGAGCACCCGCGGGTCGTCGTAGAACGCGCACTGCACGCCGTCGCCGTGGTGCACGTCGATGTCGAGATAGGCCACCCGCTGGGCGCCCTGCTCCAGCAGCCAGGCGATCGCCACCGCCGGATCGTTGTAGACACAGAACCCGGCGGCCCGCGCCGGCATGGCGTGATGCAGCCCACCGGACACGTTCACGGCGCGGCGGGCCGACCCCTGCCAGACCGCCTGCGCCGCGGCGAGCGTGGCGCCGCAGATCCGCGCCGCCGAGTCGTGCATGCCGTCGAAGACCGGATTGTCCGGAGTGTTCAGACCCCAGCCGGTGAAGAACGGATCGATCGGCGCCAGACGGACCGCGTCCAGGTAGTCGGGACGGTGCACCCGGGTGAGATCCGTTTCACTCGCCGGCCGTGGCGTGATCATCTGAACGCCCGGACGATCGAGCACGCCGAGCTCACGCGCCAGCGCCATGGTCAGCTCCACCCGCACCGGATCCAGCGGATGATCACCCATGTCGTAGTCGAGAAGAGCGCTGTCCCACACCACTGCCGTCGCGTCATCGGCCATGCTCGACATGCTGCCATGCGTCGCCCTCCCCCGGCCGAAGTCCATGGTCGGGTAAGGTTCCTTGGCACTTGCTCGGGGCGGATGTCAACCCCCCGCCGCGCGGTATTATCGCTGCTGGGAGGACCGCATCGTGAATGATCTCGTCGATACCACTGAGATGTATCTGAAGACCATCCTCGAGCTCGAGGAGGAGGGCGTTCCGGCCCTCCGCGCCCGGATCGCCGAGCGCCTGCACCAGAGCGGTCCCACGGTCAGTCAGACCGTCGCCCGGATGGAGCGTGACGGGCTCCTCACCGTCGAGGGTGACCGTCACCTGGTCCTGACCGAGCTAGGCCGCAACACCGCGGTCGGCGTCATGCGCAAGCACCGGCTGGCCGAGCTGCTGCTGGTCAACGTCATCGGCATGCCCTACGAGGAGGCCCACGAGGAGGCCTGCCGCTGGGAGCACGTGATGAGCGACGCGGTGGAGAAGCGGGTGTACGAGCTGCTCAACAAGCCGACCCGCTCGCCGTACGGGAACCCGATCCCCGGGCTGGAGCAGCTCGGCGCGACCGACGACAGCACCGAGACCGCCGACAACGGGGAGCGCAACCTGGTCTTCCCCGGCCTGAGCGGCGACGTGGTGGTCCGGCGGATCTGCGAGAGCGTGCAGACCAACGCCGACGTGCTGCGGCAGCTGCACGCCGCCGGGATCGACCCGGGCACCACGGTGACCGTGGCGCAGGAGCGGGACGGGGTGACCATAGACCGGTCCGGCGACAAGATCCGCCTGCCGCGTGAGGTGGCGTCCCGGGTGTTCGTCGCGGCTCGCTAGCCGTTCGTGGTGTCCATGGCCTTGGCCAGCTCGAAAAGCTTCGCGTTCATGGCTTTGACGGCGTCGGCCCGGGCACCTTTGGCGAAGGTGAAGCGCAGCGTCTGCAGCTGCTTCGCCTCACTGAGCCAGCCGATCTCGACGGTCGGCCCGTGCTCGCCCGTCGCCTTGGAGTTCAGCCGGTAGGCGGCCCTGCCCAGACCCTTGAGCTTGGTCGCCTTCGCCGGCATGCGCTCGGCGACGAACAGCGCGGGGTCCGCCTTCGTCGTCTCGACCACGGAGAGCGACAGGTCGGGCCACGGCTCGTTGACGTTCTGCACAACGCAGGTGGACGTGTCGTCGATCTGGTCGGAGGCGGCCACCGAGAACCGGATGCCGACCTTCTCCTCGATGAAGTCCCAGTCCCAGAGGATGCAGGCGCCGCCCGCCGAGGCGGCCGGGGGCTCGACGACCTTCACCGGAGGCACCGGCGGGCTCGACTCGGCCGGCTTGCTGCAGCCCGGCACGGCCAGCAGCGCGGCCGCGGCGGCCAGCATGGCGAAACGCGTACGCACTCGTGATCCTCCTGGGTGACCGGGCACACCGTACTGGCCGGAGGGCGCGAGCGAAAGATGTCTGCTTCGACTACCGTGCGTATGGGACTTGACGGGGCGCGTCAAGTGGCGGAAGGATGTGAGCGTGGGTGGGAGTGGTGAGTTGAGGGAGCAGCTGGTCCGGCTGCTCGACCAGCGCCTGCTCGACCCGCTCGAGATCCTGCTCGACGACGACCGTGCCGTCGGGGCGGTCCGCGAGCAGCTGCGGCAACGGGCCGCCGACTGGGCCGACACGATTGAGAACGGGAGCGAGCCGGCCGCCGTCCACACGATCGCCCGGCTGATCGGCACCCTCTATCCCGACGATCACGCGTTCGCCCCGCCGGTCGACTGGTGGCGCGCGCCGCTCGGGCAGGCCGTGGTCCGCCGCGTCGGCCATCCCTTCACCGAGTCGGTCTCGCTGGCGACGGCCGGAGCGATGCTCGGCATCAGCCGGCAGGGCGTGCACGACCTGGTGCGCCGGGGCCGGCTGCCCCGCCACGAGGACGGTGGCGTGCCGGTCGCCGCCATCCGCGACCGACTCTTGCGTCAAGCGACGGCTGAGGAGCCCACATGATCAACGACCGTCTCGTCGACGCCGGCGACCTGCCGCTCGCCGTCCGCGACTTCGGCGGCAACGAGCCGCCGCTGATCCTCCTGCACGGCGCCGGCGGCAACCTGGCCCACATGACGACGCTGGCGCGCGCCCTGCGACCACGCCACCGGGTCATCACCGTCGACCTGCGCGGCCACGGCCGTTCCGGCGAGGGCGACTGGACGTGGGACGCCGCACTCGGCGACCTGGCCTCGGTCTGCGTGCAGCTCGAGCTGGACCGGCCCGCGGTGGTCGGGCACTCCCTCGGCGGCATGCTGGCCGCCCTGTGGGGTCAGCGCCACCCCGAGTCGCCCGGCGTGATCAGCCTCGACGGCAACCCGCCGCCCACCCGCCCCGAGCACCTGCCCGGCCTCGACCCGGAGAAAGCCGAGACCGAGTTGGCCCGGCTGCACGCCGTCTTCGACGCCATGGAGGCCGCGGCGGGCCAGGTCATCGAGGCCACCAAGCTGCCCGACCTGGTGGAGCGCCAGCAGATGGCGGCCCGCGACATGGGCGCCAACGAGAAGGTGTGGATCGAGGGCTTCCGGCGCAACCTGGTCCACGAGAGGGGCGAGACCTCGATCCGCCCGTCAGCCGGGACGACAGCCCAGCTGCGAGCCCTGATGAACAGCCTCGACCTGGCGCCGGTCTATGCCGCGACCAGCTGTCCCGAGCTGGTGGTCCTACCCACCCGGAATCTGCCGGAGCAGGAGCCGTTCGCTGAGCTTTATGAGGCGCATCGTCGCTTCCTGGTGCAGCAGGCCCGGTCGGTGCCGCACTTGCGTTACCTGGCGTTGGAGGATGCCTCGCATGCGATGGTGATCGAGCAGCCGACCCTGCTGGCCTCAGTGATCGGCGACTTCCTGGCCGAGCATCGGTAATCGCACGCCGAGCGGTCCTCGCCGGGCTGGTCACGGTCGGGTCGACCGCTATGGCTGCGGCGGGGCATTTGCTTGTCGGCGAATGTGGAACCCGCCTGGCTGACCGTCAGCGTCGTCTCGGCCCAGCCGAAACAACTCTCAGGCGCAGCCGGGCGGGCGGCCGGCGGTCAGCGTCGTCTCGGCCGGGCCGAGGCAACTCTCAGGCGCAGCCGGGGCGGGCGGCCGGCGGTCAGCGTCGTCTCGGCCCAGCCGAGGCAACTCTCAGGCACAGCCGGGGCGGGCGGCCGGCGGTCAGCGTCGTCTCGGCCCAGCCGAGACAACTCTCAGGCACAGCCGGGGCGGGCGGCCGGCGGTCAGCGTCGTCTCGGCCCAGCCGAGACAACTCTCAGGCGCAGCCGGGCGGCGCGGCTAACGATCAGCGTCGGATCGGCCCGGCCGAAGCAACTCCTAAGTGCAGCCCGGCGGGCCAGCTGACGGTAAGTGCCGGTTCGGGCCGGCCGAGACAACCCTCAGGCACAGCCGCACGAACCGGCTGACGATCGATGCCGTCTCAGGCCGGCCGAAACAACTCCCAGGCACAGCCGCGTGGACCAGCTGACCGTCAGCGTCGATTCGGGCCGGCCGAAGCAAGCCCCAGGCACAGCCGGGCAGGCGGCTGGCGGCTGGCGGCTGGCGGCTGGCGGCTGGCGGCTGGCGGCTGGCGGCTGGCGGCTGGCGGCTGGCGGCTGGCGGCTGGCGGCTGGCGGTCAGTGTCGTCTCGGCCCGGCCGAGGCAACTCTCAGGCGCAGCCGGGCGGGGCGGCTGACGCTCAGCGTCGAATCGGCCCGGCCGAAGCAACCCCCAGGCGCAGCCGCGCGGGCCAGCTGACGATCAGCGTCGGATCGGCCCGGCCGAAACGACCGTCAGGCGCAGCCGGGCGAACCGGCAGAGGGTCAGCGTCGAAGTCGCGCCGACCGCAGCAACCCTCAAGCGCGGCCGCGTGGGCCGGCTGACGATCAGCGCCGAATAGGCACGGCCGAAACGACCCTCAGGCACAGCCGGGCGAACCGGCAGACGATCAGTGCCGGATCGGGGCGGCCGAAGCAACCCTCAAGCGCGGCCGCGTGGGCCGGCTGACGATCAGCGCCGAATAGGGGCGGCCGAGGGCGACTCTTGGGTGCGGCTGGAGTGACTGGCTGGCTGCGGGGGCTCTCGGTGCGCGCTTGAGCAGCACTGAGGGGCCCGCTGACCGAGGTCGGCGCTAGTCGGTTTGCGAACGCGAGCGGACACTTTCTGGCGCACATTGCGCGGCTGACAGGGGGAAGCCAGGGAAGTCGACACGGTGCGCGCATCGGCGGCGGTGGTGGCTGTGGCGGCGGCAGTGGCGGCGGTGGCGGTAGCGGCGGGGGCGGCGGCGGTGTTGGCGGTGAGGGCGGCGGCGGTGTTGGCGGTGGGGGCGACGGCGGTGGTGTTGGTGGCGGTGCAAGCGGTGGCGGCGGTGGGGCGGTGTACTGGGATGGGTTAGCGGGAGGGGGACGGTAGGGGCTTTGCGGCGTGGGAGGCGGCGAGGCCGATGGTGAGGGCGGCCAGGACGCAGAGGATGGAGTTGAGGACGCCGTAGTGTTCGGCGGCGAAACCGATCAGTGGGGGGCCCGCGAGGAAGGCGCCGTAGCCGACGGAGCCGGCTACGGAGACGCGGATGGCGGCTCGGGCCGGGTCGTCGGCGGCGGAGCTCATGCCGATGGGGAAACCGAGGGAGGCGCCCACGCCCCAGAGGAGGGCGCCGAGCAGGGCCACCGGGACGGTGTCGCCAAAGACGACCAGCAGGAGGCCGGCGGCGGCGGTGGCGGCGGTCAGGCGCAGGACCAGGACGCGGCCCCAGCGTTCGATGGCGTGGCCGCCGACCAGCCGGGCCAGGGTCATCGCGGTGACGAAGACGCCGAAACCGATCGCGCCGATGGTTTCGCTCGTGCCGTAACCGTCCACCAGGCTGATGGCCAGCCAGTCGTTCGCGGTGCCCTCGGTGAAGCCGAAACCGAGCATGATCAGGCCGATCAGGAGGGTGCGGGGTTCGCGCCAGGCCTGGCCGATGGTCATGGCGGGGCGCTCACCCGGCTCCAGAGCCACGTGCGGCAGGAAGCCACGTACGACGAAGATCATGACGACTGCGGTGAGGGCGGCGGAAAGGTAGAGCTGGGCCGAGAGGGGCAGGCCGGTGGCGGCTGCCGCGGCGCCGCAGGCGGCGCCGGAGACGGTGCCGAGGCTGAAGCCGGCATGAAAGCGGGGCATCAGGGTGCGGCCCAGGCGGCGCTCCACGTCGGCGCCCTCGACGTTCATGGCGACGTCCCACGTGCTGGTCGCCACGCCGGCGAAGAGCAGACCGGCGCCGGCCAGCAGAGGCTCGCCGGCGAGGACTCCGGTGGCCAGCACGACCATGCCGAACACCAGCGAGAGACAGCTGAACAGGACCGTGCGGGACGGGCCCAGGCGCTGCACGATCGGGCCGGCCAGCGGGATCGCGGCGACCGCCGACGCGGACATACAGAGCAGCAGCAGGCCGAAACCGGCGGCGGAGACCTCCAGAGCCTCCCGGGCGGCGGGTGCGCGGGAGAGCCAGCCGGCGTACGCGAAGCCGTTCATCGCGAAAGCGACGCCGACGGCGATCTTGGCGGAGTTCAGGCGTGATCGGTCGACGTCGAGGGAGGCCACCGCCTCAACTTACACGTTAAAGCAGTACCGGTCACCGGGCGCCGACCGGCCACATCCGACAATGGGGACCGGCGGCATCGCGTGTCCGCGACCGGAGAGGAGAGCGAGATGGGCCGGCCCGAGGATCTACAGGCGGAGGCGCGCTCGGTGCTCGCGCTGCTGGAGCCCCTGGGTTCACTGACCCCGACGGGCAGCTATGTCTCGGGGCTCATGGTCTGGCGCGACCTCGACGTGATGCTGCTCGGTGGCCCCGACTTCACGCCGGACGACGTGGTGGCGCTGCTCGGCCGCGCACTGACGATCCCCGGCGTGACCGGCTTCGCCTACGCGGACGAGCGCGGCTCCCGGTCCCCCACCGGGGAGAAACGGGACGAGCGGTACCACGTGACGCTCACCCTCGACGAGTGGCGCGTCGACCTGTCGATCTGGCTCTACGACGACCACGCCAACGTCAGCGAGTGGCACCGGGAACTCGCCGGACGTCTGACCGACGAGGAACGGCAGGCGATCCTGGCCATCAAGACCGTGTGGCACCAGCGCCCGGAGTACCCGGACGAGGTCGGCGGCATCGACATCTACACGGCGGTGCTGGAGCACGGCGTACGGACAGCGGTGGAGTTCGGGGTCTGGCTGCGCGAGTCGCGCTGAAACGGGCGACCGCCCGGACCCTGGAAGGGGCCGGGCGGTCGCCTTTCGTTCGGATCAGCTGCAGCCGGAGGTCGAGCCGCAGCCCTCGCAGACGTAGCAGCTGCCGGCGCGGCGCATCTTGGTGCCGCAGGTGAAGCAGAGCGGCGCGTCGGCGGACTGGCCGGTGACGATCTCCAGCAGCTCGGTGGAGGAACCCGCCGGGGACGGGGCCTCCCGCTCCTGGACGATCGGCGCCTTCTCCTCAGCCGGCGCGCTCGCCGCCCCGACCGGAGCGGAGACCGGTGCGGACGCGGCCATGCCGGCCAGATCCACCGCCGCGGCCTCGGCGGCCGCTTCGGCCTGCGCCTGGGCGGTACGCTCCTTCGCGGTGAAGATGCCCAGCTCGGAGCGCGTGTCGTAGGGCAGGAAGTCCAGCGCCAGGCGACGGAAGATGTAGTCCATCACCGAGGACGCCATGCGCACGTCCGGGTCGTCGGTCATGCCGGCCGGCTCGAAACGCATGTTGGTGAACTTGCTGACGAACGTCTCCAGCGGGACGCCGTACTGAAGGCCTATCGAGATCGCCACCGAGAAGGCGTCCATGACGCCGGCCAGGGTGGAGCCCTGCTTCGACATCTTCAGGAAGACCTCGCCGAGGCCGTCGTCCGGGTAGGACGACGCGGTGAGGTAACCCTCGGCGCCACCGACCGAGAAGGACACCGTCTCCGACGGGCGCTTCTTCGGCAGGCGCTTGCGGATCGGCCGGTACTCGATGACCTTCTCGACGACCGGCTCCGGTGCCTTCTCGGCGACCTCGGTGGAGGGCTTCTCCTTCTTGGCGGCCGAGAGCGGCTGACCGACCTTGCAGTTGTCGCGGTAGATCGCGAGCGCTTTCAGGCCGAGCTTCCAGCCCTGGTAGTGGATCTCCTCGATCTCCTCGACGGTCGCCGTCTCGGGCATGTTGACCGTCTTCGAGATGGCACCCGAGATGAACGGCTGCACCGCGGCCATCATCCGGACGTGGCCGATCGGCGCGATGGCCCGCTCGCCCATGGCGCAGTCGAAGACCGCGTAGTGCTCGGGCTTCAGGCCGGGGGCGTCGATCACGTTGCCGTACTCGGAGATGTGCTCGACGATCGCCTCGACCTGCTCCTCGGGGTAGCCGAGGCTGCGCAGCGCGCGCGGAACCGTCTGGTTGACGATCTGCATGGAGCCGCCGCCGACCAGCTTCTTGAACTTGACCAGAGCCAGGTCAGGCTCGATGCCGGTGGTGTCGCAGTCCATCATCAGGCCGATGGTGCCGGTCGGGGCGAGCACCGACGCCTGCGCGTTGCGCCAGCCGTTCTTCGCACCGATCTTGTTGCCGCTCTGCCACTGCCGGGTCGCCTCTTTGACGATCTCGGTGGCGACGGCGCCCTGGGGACGGATCTCGTCGTTCGCGGCGGCGTGCTTGCGCATGACCCGCTGGTGCGCCTCGGCGTTGCGGGCGTAGCCCTCGTACGCGCCGACGACGCCGGCCAGCTCGGCCGAGCGCCGGTACGCCGTACCGGTCATCAGCGAGGTGATGGCGGCGGCCACGCCGCGGCCGGCCTCCGAGTCGTACGGCAGGCCCGACGCCATCAGCAGGGCGCCGATGTTCGCGTACCCGATGCCGAGCTGGCGGTAGGCGCGGGTGGTGACCCCGATCTTCTCGGTCGGGAAGTCGGCGAAGCAGATCGAGATGTCCATCGCGGTGATGATGAACTCGACGCTCTTGACGAACTTCTCCACCTCGAAGCCGCCGTCGGCCTTGAGGAACTTCATCAGGTTCAGCGAGGCCAGGTTGCAGGACGAGTCGTCCAGCGACATGTACTCCGAGCACGGGTTGGACGCGGTGATCCGGCCGGTCTCGGGGTTGGTGTGCCAGTCGTTGATGGTGTCGTCGTACTGCAGGCCGGGGTCGGCGCACTCCCACGCGGCAGTGGCGATGTCACGGAACAGCTTCTTGGCGTCGATGGTCGCGATGACCTCGCCGTTGAGCCGGCCACGGAGACCGAACTCGGTGCCCGCCTCGTACGCCTGCATGAACTCGTCACTGACCCGCACCGAGTTGTTGGCGTTCTGGTACTGCACCGAGACGATGTCGGCGCCGCCCAGGTCCATGTCGAATCCGGCGTCCCGCAGCGCGCGGATCTTGTTCTCCTCGCGCGCCTTGGTCCAGACGAACTCCTCGATGTCCGGGTGGTCGACGTCGAGGATGACCATCTTCGCGGCACGCCGGGTGGCGCCGCCGGACTTGATGGTGCCCGCGCTGGCGTCGGCGCCGCGCATGAAGCTGACCGGGCCGCTGGCCGTGCCACCGGAGGTGAGCAGCTCCTTCGAGGACCGGATCCGGGACAGGTTGACACCCGAGCCGGAGCCGCCCTTGAAGATCAGGCCCTCTTCCTTGTACCAGTCGAGGATCGAGTCCATCGAGTCGTCGACCGAGAGGATGAAGCAGGCGCTGACCTGCTGCGGCGACTTGGTGCCGACGTTGAACCAGACCGGCGAGTTGAAGCTGAACACCTGGTGCAGCAGCATCCAGGTCAGCTCGTGGTCGAACAGCTCGGCGTCGGCCGGGGAGGCGAAGTAGCCGTGCTCCTCGCCCGCCTTGCGGTACGTCTTGACCACGCGGTCGATGAGCTGCTTGAGCGACCACTCACGCTCCGGGGTCCCCACCGCACCCCGGAAGTACTTGGTCGTGACGATGTTCGCCGCGTTCACGCTCCAGAACGCCGGGTACTCCACGCCGCGCTGCTCGAAGTTGATCGAGCCGTCACGCCAGTTGGTCATGACGACGTCGCGGCGTTCCCACTCCACCTCGTCGTACGGGTGGACACCCTCGGTCGTCCACACCCGTTCCACACGCAGCCCCCCGGCCGCCGCGCCGTTGCCGCCGCTGGTCCGGCTGCGCTGGCGACCTGCAGTGATGCCGTCTCCGGCCATATGAACGTGCTCCCCCTCGTAGTACCCAGCTTGATTACGGCAGTACTCAGCCGTTGAGCTTTGGTGCGCGACCGCTGGACCGCGGCGCGACGGCGTGTCGCGTCCCGGGTTCCCGCACGACCGCCGCGTCGCGCAGTGCCGCGATCTCCTTCTCGAATTCGTCGAGAGAGTCGAACGACTTGTAGACACTGGCGAACCGGAGATATGCCACCTGGTCCAGCTCACGCAACGGCGTGAGAATCGCCAGGCCCACCTCGTGACTGGGGATCTCGGCGGCGCCCCGGGCCCGGACGGTCTCCTCCACCCGCTGCGCGAGCAGCGCGATCGAGTCCTCGTCGACGGGACGGCCCTGACAGGCCTTCCGGACGCCACTCATGATCTTGGTCCGGCTGAAGGGCTCGGTGACGCCACTGCGCTTGACCACGGCGAGAACCGCCTCCTCGACCGTGGTGAACCGCTTGCCGCACTCGGGGCATGCCCGCCGGCGACGAATCAGCTGACCGTCGTCGGCCTCGCGGGAGTCGACCACGCGCGAATCGGCGTGACGACAGTACGGGCAACGCACCGCGACCCCTTCCGGACACCCGCTCCACGGAATCCGGACATGCAGAAGCGCAGCTTCGCCATGGTCACGACCATCGCGCCGCTGTGGACGACATGTGGATAACCGGGGAGAGGGAAACCCAACCTGTGGATGACTTACATCCGTGTAACCACTAGATGTTGGGGTAGACGCTATGCCCCGGCGGACGCCGACGCAAGTTCAGCGGCGTGCCGACGCGCCGTATTTTGCGCCTCACCACCAGGGGTGATGTCACGATCACGCGGAGCGCCCGCAAACGAGGCTCGACGCGCCGATCGGCGACCACTTCAGGACAATCGTCAGCCCTGAGAGGCGGTCGTGAACAACACGACACTCGCGAGCGCCGACATCATGAAGAACAGACTGAGCAACACGACCCGGCCCCGGCGGGTGAGCCGCAGCGGCGGTTCGGCGTGTCGCGCACCACTGGTCACCATGACGGTCATCCCCCTTCTCGGACACCCGTTCGATAGAACGCCCGTACGACGGTCTATCAGAACACAGGTACGGAAGTCGAGCACTTGAGAGCGACACGCCGGAAGAATGTCGTACAGATGTTTGAATATGTCGCACTCGCCTATTAGGTTTTCCGTCAAGAGGGGTCAGCCGGACAAACGCCATCCCCACGGCGTCGGTCCGGCTCCGCGACGCAGCACGTGCCGGCAAGGCACTGGCCGACAGGGAGGGCGGACGTGTCGACCGACGACCGGACTAGCCGACAGCAACAGACCGGGAAACCCGAGGCGGTCGGCGCCTCGGCGGCCATGCGGCGCCGCACCCCCAGCCGCTCCCGCGGTGCGGACGCGCCACAGCTGCGCTCGGTGACACCGGTCGGCCACCTGCCGGAGGCGGTCGCCACCGACCTCACCGCCCGGCAGCGCCGGATCCTCGAGTTCATCCGCGACTGGGTGGAGCGGTACGGATACCCGCCCAGCGTCCGGGAGATCGGCGAGGCGGTCGGACTGGTCTCGCCCTCCAGCGTGGCGTACCAGTTGAAGGCCCTGGAGACCAAGGGCTACCTGCGCCGCGACCCGAACCGGCCGCGTGCCGTGGACGTCCGGGCGCCCGGTGACCTGGTCGACGACGAGGCGATGCGGGCGGCCCGGCCGCAGCCGGCCTACGTGCCGCTGGTCGGCCGGATCGCCGCCGGCGGGCCGATCCTGGCCGAGCAGGCCGTGGAGGACTTCTTCCCGCTGCCCCGCGAGCTGGTCGGCGAGGGCGAGGTCTTCATGCTCGAGGTCAAGGGCGACTCGATGATCGACGCGGCGATCTGCAACGGCGACTGGGTGGTGGTGCGCCAGCAGCCGAACGCCGAGGCCGGGGACATCGTCGCGGCCATGATCGACGGCGAGGCGACCGTGAAGAGCTACCGCCAGCGCGACGGGCACGTCTGGCTCATGCCGGCCAACCCGGCCTTCGACCCGATCCCCGGCGACGACGCGACGATCATGGGACGGGTGGTGGCGGTCCTCCGCCGCGTCTGAGCATCCGGCTACGAAAAAGGTCGGCCCCGTGGGAGGGGCCGACCTTTTCTCGATGAGGAACTAGCGCGGTCGCCCGCCGCCGTAGGCGCCCGGCGGGCGCTGCGGACCGCGGCCCTGCTGCGGGCCGCCACCACCCTGGCCGCCGTAGACGCCGCCACCGCCGGCGCCACC